>JANDWE010000028.1 GCA_024330325.1 Candidatus Nanosynbacter colneyensis
CCCTTATTCCATTGAGAAACTGGACGCAAGAAACCAACCACGCGTGAGTAAACTTCAGTAGCTTCACCACACTTTGGACATTCTGGATGCTCACCAACAATATAGCCGTGATTCTTGCAAATTGAGAAGCTTGGACTGAATGTAAAGTATGGCAATTTGTAATTTTCGCAAATCGTTTTCACCAATTTTTTCAAAGTTTGCGGATCGTCCATGCGCTCACCTAAGAAGAAGTGAATCACCGTGCCGCCCGTGTACTTGGTTTGCAAATTGTCCTGAAGATCCATCAATTCAAACAAATCGTCCGTGTAATTAACTGGCAAGTGGCTAGAGTTGGTATAGAACGGACATTTAACTTCGGCGCCAATTCCGTTGGCAAAGTGCGCTCGATCTGGAAAACTGGCTTTATCAAGTTGTGCCAATCGATAAGTCGTGCCTTCAGCTGGCGTTGCCTCAAGATTGTAATTATTGCCAGTTTCCTTCTGATATTCCACCAAACGATCGCGCATAAAATCAAGAGTTTTCTCAGCAAAAGCCTTACCTTTTTCCGTGCCAATATCAACGCCCAGTAAATTAAGCGCTGCCTCATTCGTGCCGATCAAACCGATAGTTGAAAAATGGTTCTTCCAATATTGATTGAAGCGTTGCTTAATGTTTCGCAAATAAAACTTGGTGTACGGATACAAATTAGCGTCAGTCAATCGCTCCAAAACTTTACGCTTGGTTTCCAAACTATCCTTCGCCATATCCATAAGTTCAGCCAATCCCTTAAAGAATTCTTTTTCGTTCTTAGATTTTAGCGCCAGTCGTGGCAAGTTTATCGTTACCACACCAACCGAGCCAGTCATTGGATTTGAGCCAAACAAGCCACCGCCACGATATTCCAGTTGACGATTATCAATACGCAATCGACAGCACATTGAGCGCGCATCTTCTGGATCCATATCGGAATTAATGAAGTTTGAGAAGTACGGAATGCCGTATTTAGCGCTGGCTTCCCACAAACTTTCAATCACCGGATTGTCCCAATTGAAGTCCTTGGTGATATTAACCGTTGGGATTGGGAAGGTAAAGACTCGACCATTAGCGTCGCCTTCAGAAAGAACCTCCAGCAGCGCCTTGTTTAGCATATTCATTTCTTCTTGATATTCGCCATAAGTCGTGTCCTGCATTTCGCCACCAATAATCACTGGATTATCTGCCATGTGTTTTGGACATTCAAGGTCAAGTGTAATGTTGGTAAACGGCGTCTGGAAACCAACACGAGTCGGCACATTAACATTAAAGACGAATTCTTGAATAGCCTGTTTTACTTCTTTATAGCTCAATTTGTCGGCACGAATAAACGGCGCTAATAGCGTATCAAAATCAGAGAAAGCCTGTGCACCAGCCGCTTCACCCTGTAATGTATAAAAGAAGTTTACGACTTGACCAAGCGCTGATCGGAAATGCTTAGCTGGCTTAGAAGCAACCTTACCAGCCACGCCAGTAAATCCTTCTTGTAATAAGTCAGTCAAGTCCCAACCAACACAATAAACGCTTAGCAAGTTAAGGTCGTGAATGTGCAAGTCACCTTCTTTATGAGCTTGTCCAATCTTCGATGTATAAATCTTATCCAGCCAGTAAGTCTTCGTAATCTCCGCTGAAACATAGTTATTCAAACCCTGAAGACTGTAACCCATATTAGAGTTTTCATTGACTTTCCAGTCCAAATTTTCCAGATATTTATCAATCAAATCAACGTGTGCATTAGAGGTAATTTCGCGCAATTTTTTATGCTGATCGCGGTAAATAATATACGCCTTTGCAGTCTTCTTAAACTTAGAGTCAATCAACGCATCCTCAACAATGTCTTGAATATCTTCAACGCTTGGTAGGCGCTTTTGGTTACGAGTTTCCAAAACTCCCAAAACCTTGTCGGTCAATTCAACTGCTTGAGCAGCGTCAAATTCGCCAGTTTCCAACCCTGCTTTTTCAATTGCTTTTTCAATTTTTTTTCGATCAAATTTAGCAGTTCGACCGTCGCGTTTTTTAATTGATTTATACATTCCCCCTCCTTGTTTATAAAAATAGCAAACTAGCCCAACCTCTCCAGTGGGTGCATGTTGCAAAAAACGTTATTTATTTTCTAAAACACCATATGTAGTGCTTAATATTGAATATACACGCGATATATAGCGTCTGTCAATGAAAGTACATTGTATTATTTACATGCGAGATGCGGAAGCATTTGCTCCCTCTGATAATACCAAAACGTCGCGATGAATCAGATCGACAATTTCTGCCTGAGACAGCTGTTCACCGATTCGCTGCTCGCCCGGTACATTCAAAACATCTTGATCTTTCCACCACTGGCGCATTTCTGATTCGCCAAATTCATGAGCGTTTGGCTTGGTAGCGTGGCGACGCACCGTTTCCTCAAACGATACGTCAAAATAATAAATCAGTTTTTCACCCTGAAAATCATCCAGCAGCCGGCGCAGCATCGCGCCGTATTTTTTATTGCTCAAAATACCCTCCAAAATCACCGTATAACCAACGTTATTGCCATACATGCATAG
>JANDWE010000060.1 GCA_024330325.1 Candidatus Nanosynbacter colneyensis
GCTTTTAGCACCACCAGCATTCTTTCCTTGAGAAGCATCAGCCTTCCCCTTTTTAGCTTCTGGTTTATTCGCATTAGAATCCTGCTTTTCTGGAGTGCTTTTAGCACCCTCACTAGCATTCTTTCCTTGAGAATTATCAGCCTTCCCCTTTTTAGTTTCCGCTTCGTTCGTGTCAGGAGCCTGCTTTTTTGAAGTGCTTTTAGCACCACCACCAGCATTCTTTCCTTGAGAAGCATCAGCCTTCCCCTCTTCAGCATCATTTGAGGCACTTGTTGCTAAGGTTTCAGACTTTTCCGAAGTAGATTTTCCTGCGTCCGCACCTGTGTGTTCATTAATATACTTTTCTCCCGTCTCTGCAACACGATTTAGATAATCAGCTGCGCTCTCTGCAACTCTCACTGCAGCTCTCACTGCAGCCTGACCCAATTTTCCAAACACAGGCAACTTCTCGGAATTGTTTTTGACGTCTGCATTGGATGAACTTCCTTCGGGTGTATTGTTTTTGACGTCTGCACTGGATGGACTTCCTTCGGGTGTTTTGCTCATTTTGTGGTGGTTTCCTTTCGCCTTCTGCACGCAGAATGGCAATAAACTTATGTATACTTAAGATACTATCATAAATACATAAAAAAGTCAACACTTAGAACAGTCTACCCCAGTGTCTTCTTCACTAATTCCCTAGTAAAGAACTCCAGCTTGTCGCCAATTTCTAAGGTAATTTTTTTCTTTGTCCTAAGACTCAGCCCACACATTTCGCCTTCAAAGACCTCTTTTGCTTCTTGCTGTTGGCGTTGTACAGAAGAAACTTCCACTTCAGCAATTTGCTCTCCGCCACGTTTTACGCGCGCCAGCAAGTCCTTAGCGACTTTACCGCGCTTCACTTCTCCGCCAGCAATCACTTCTTCGCGCATCGTCCTAAACACACCCTTAATTTCCAACTCACCAATTTCAGTTTCAACGATTTCTGGTGCCAACAAAGCCTCCATTGAAGCCTTAGCGTCATCCAACAACTCATAAATTACCTTAAAAATTCTCACTTCCACGTGTTCACGCGCCGCTAATCGCTTAACTGCCGGTGGTAAATCGACATTAAAGCCATAAATCACCGTATTCTCACCAACTGCCAAATGAATATCGTTCTCAGAAATATTGCCAACACCAGTTCCAACAACATGAAGTTCAACTTCGCCATTTGTGTCAATCAGCTTCAAACTATCAACCACAGACGTTACCGAACCCTGAACGTCAGCCTTAACGATTACGTTAAATTCTTCCGCATCAAGCTTTCTATTCATCATCTTAAGAATATCTGCGCCAGTAACATTGGTTGTAGCTGCCATTTTCTCTTGTTCAATTTTAGCCTTTTGCGCCAAATTGCGAGCTTCTTTTTCGCTCTTCGCAATCTCAAATCCATCACCGAATTGTGGCAATTCCTTAAATCCGGTCATATTCACTGGCATACTTGGGCCGGCATCTTTAACGGTTTTACCACGGAAATCTTGAAGCGTTCGGACTCGCCCGTAAGCCGTCCCAGCGACCAGATAGTGACCAGGTCTCAAATGACCATTCTCCACCAATAACCCAACAACAGCGCCACGACCAGTTTCCATGTGCGCCTCAATAACCAAACCTTCGGCTGGAACATCTTCATCTGCGCGCAAATCTTCCATATCCGCCACCAATAAAACCATATCCAAAAGCTTATCTAAGTTTTGACCAGTTTTTGCACTAACCTCAACCATCACAGTGTCGCCGCCCCATTCTTCAGGGTTCAAACCATGCTCAGATGCCAATTGAGTTTTTACTAGTTGCGGATTAGCTGCTTCTTTATCAATCTTATTAATTGCCACCACAATTTTAGCGTTAGCTGACCTGGCAAATCGAATAGCTTCAACAGTCTGAGGTTTAACTCCATCATCCGCCGCCACCACGATAATCACTACATCAGTCAGCGTAGCTCCGTGCTGTCTTAGCGCCGCAAAAGCCTCGTGACCTGGAGTGTCCAATAAAGTGATAGTTCGTCCGTTGCGCTGAGCTTGATAAGCGCTAATATGCTGAGTAATTCCTCCGGCTTCACTAGCCGCTGTTTTCTTATCAAGAATCGCGTCTAGTAAACTCGTTTTACCATGGTCAACATGCCCCATCACAGCCACGATCGGTGGACGAGGAACTGCCTTGTCTGATAATTTGTGCGCATGGTGATGAATTTCCGCAGAAACCGTCTTCCGTTTCAGCTGCACATCCAGCCCCAACTCCTCAACAATAATCTGTGCAGTCTCAAAATCTAGTCGCTGATTAATCGTCGCGGCGATCCCGTTCTTAAACAATTCACCAATCAGCGTAGTTACTGACAATCCCAGAGTTTCGGCCAACTCGCCAACCGTTACCGAATCCGCAATATTGACGATTTTTTCTGCCATAATAAGCTCCTCTCACCTCTGGGCGTAACTACGCTTCAGGGGATTTGTATTATTTTTTCTTTGATGATTTGCCGAGTGAAAGAGAAATCTTACGATTTTCCTTATCGATGTCCAAAACTGTAAATTCTTTACGCTCGTTCAACGTAAATACCTTTTCAGGATCAGTACCGTCACCGCCAAGCTCTGACACGTGAACCAAAGCTTCAACCGCTGGGCTCAACTGTACGAATGCGCCAAATGGAGTAATTCGAGTTACAGTTCCCTCAACTTTCTCGCCAGGCTTAAATTGCTCAACTTCATCCAACCATGGATCTTTGGTCAATTGCTTCATACTCAAGCTCAAGCGCTCTTTGTCGATTGCAATAATCTTAGCTTCGATAGTTTGACCAACCTTTACGTAGTCAGATGGGTTATTGACACGCTCCCAGCTAATTTCTGAGATGTGAATCAAACCTTCAATACCTTCAACGTTAACGAACACGCCAAAGTCGACAACACCCGTAACAACACCCGTAACCGTGTCGCCAATTGCCAACTTCTGGAATCGCTCTGCCAGACCTTCTTTAACCGCTTCTTTTTCAGAGAAGATCAATTTGTTAGCTTTTCGGTCAGCATCCAAGATTCGCGCCTTGATATCTTTCTTTACCAAGCTGTTCAATCGTTGCAAGATTTCATCCTTGTCGCTAGAACCTACACGAGGATAGTGTTCGGCTGACAATTGCGATACTGGCAAGAATCCGCGAATACCTTCGTATTCAACTAGTAGTCCACCGCGGTTAGCGTCGTATGGCACAACGGTGATGATTTCACCAGATTCCAATTTAGCCATAACTTCATCCCAACCACGATCTTTCGCAGCCTTGCGCAATGAAAGTAGCGAATAGCCATCTTCCAATTCGGTATCAATTACGCTAGCAATTACTGAATCACCAACATTGTAGTTCTTTGAAAGGCTAACTTCGCGGCGTGGAACCAAACCAACACCCAAAGGTCCTAAATCGATTAAAATTTCGTGCTTCTTTACTGATAAAACAGTACCGTCAACTGTTTCACCAACAGTAAGTTGTTTAACACTATCGCCTGCTTGAGCCAGCAGGTCATCCATTGTAATTTTGGCATCTGCCATAAGTCTTCTAAAGACCCCTTCCTTAAAATTGATATTATTCTTCAGGGACATAATAAAAATATCCCCACAGATTATCACAATTATATCACAACAGATAGATAGAAGTCAAAGCTAGATCAGATAGCGAGATCGCTGATAAGCCACCGTTAAAAACGCCAAAATACCAAAAGCCACTGCAGAAACAGCTACATCTTCTGGTCCAGTTTTTGGTAATCCTTTATCAGATTGCTTAGAAGGAGTAGAAGGAGCTGGCGTTGTAGATGATGGCGATTGTTGAGACTGAGAAGATTCAGGTGTAGGAGTTGTCTTTTTCGACTCTTCAGTCTTCACGTCAGTTCGTGCCTCACCTCTTCCGCCTGACTGACTATTTGTTTTTTGATCTGCGGACTGCTGAGATGTGCTGTTGTTTTGCGAATTCTTATTGCTATTCTCTGATGCTACCAAATCACTAGAGATCGGTGATCCATCTTGTGATAAATTATTTTGCCTAATTCCGTAAAGAACAGCCAAAGATATAGCCACTAAAATAGCGCCTACTACTACAAAAACTCCAATTGATCCAGTCTGATTTACTCGCTTCATATTATATCTCCACTCAAATTTTCTTTATTATATCATAATGACCTCTTATAAGTAAAGCTGGTGATATAATAAATATATGATTATTACGGTTGACACAGGTGGGACCAAAACATTAGTAGCCAGCTTTGACGAGGAAAAAAATCCTAAGCATATCATTAAATTCCCCACCCCTAAAAACGTAGACCAATACATTCAACGCGTTGCCGATCAAATTCACCTGATTACGAATGATAAACCAATTGACGCAATTTCTGTGGCTCTGCCAGGAGTAGCCAAAGACGGCATGGCAGTGTGGTGCCAAAACCTCGGCTGGAAAAATCAACCTATCCGTGAGCTACTTTCCCGATATTTTCCTAATATACCAATATTCATTGCAAATGATGCCAATATGGCAGGACTGGCAAGTATGCTCAGATTGCCCAAAACTCCCAGATGCGGCCTATACATCACCTTAGGGACCGGCGTTGGCACTTCCCTAATCCTGAATGGAAATCTACATAAAGAGCTTAGCGACTGCGAGGGCGGACATATGTCTTTGAATTACAATGGCAAGATTACCACTTGGGAAGAGATTGCTGCGGGTAGAGTTTTACAGAGAATTTTTGGCGAATTATCATCAGACACACCCCTGGAAGTCTGGGAAGAGGTTGCTAATAGGATAAAAGCTGGATTGCAACCCCTCATAGCCTTTACACAACCAGATGTTGTTGTTATTGGCGGGAGTGTGGGAGTGTTCACATCCTATTTTTCAGATATTTTAAGCGGTCTTCTGGCAGAAAACTTACCCGCCGCCATATCAGTACCAAAAATAATCAGTGCCCCTAACCCAGAAGAAATTGTATTATACGGATGCTACGACAATGCCATCAGTCAGCTTACCTCAAATTGAACACGATTTCCCAGAACTGCAGCTCAAGGAGGGTAAAGTATTTTCCTGGAACCCCAATTCACAAACAGTCTATTACGAAAAATTAGATTCGCAAGAAGACTTAGTGCAACTTTTACACGAAATCGCCCACGCTAAGCTTGGTCATAAAAATTATCAATACGATATCCAGTTAGTTGAAATGGAAAGATCCGCCTGGGAGTACGCCGTTGATACTTTGGCGTCAAAATACGGCTTAACCCTCAGTATGGACGACGATAATATTCAAGATTCTTTGGATAGTTACAGAGACTGGCTACATAAACGTAGTCTTTGCCCTCAGTGTGGCGCAGTTGGATTGCAGGCGACCGCCTCATCTTACAGATGTATTAATTGCCACTCAGAATGGCGCGTAAATCAAGCAAAATCCTGCCAACTTAAAAGATATCAAATAAAATAAGCCTCTCATACGGAGGCTAATTTTAAGAGATTGGAGCGGTCTTATTCTGCAATTTTTTGTACTGTCTTCTTAGTACGGCGTGAAATGCGTCCGCCCTTAGCACCAGCGATACGAGCCAAAGCTGGATTTGCAGCAAAGCCACCAGTTCGACCGTTTTTACCGCCCTTACGTCCGATTTTTGCGTAAAAATCTGGATCACGAGCTAGATTTTTTTGAGCAGCCTTTAAGCCGCCAGCCTTTGTTCCTGCCATAGGAAGGTTTTCCTCCATTTTTAAAAAAGATTTCCACATAAATTTAAGTGGAAACCCTCACCTTTATATATCACACATGATATGTGTTATGTTTATATGCTAGCAT
>JANDWE010000138.1 GCA_024330325.1 Candidatus Nanosynbacter colneyensis
GTTTCAAATAAATCAATAGAGGCTCCAATCTCCTCTTTATCAATTGGCGCCATATCAAGCACATCTTTCATATCTACACAAAAAGTCGTAAATCGATTTTTAATATCAAACATTTCCAATACAGGACGATCATCACGCCACGTAAAACTCGGTAGCCATCCAGATAAAACCGCAGAATTAGTGTCTTCTACATTATTTTCCTTGCCGTCAATTTTAACCTTATACGCCTGGCATTTCACTTGAATTCCGCCATCATACGGAATCTCATTCAAAACGTCATTTATCTCATCCATCAAAAGCCGCCTCGACTCCGCATCTTGAATGTCGCCAACACCAGCAACTTCTTCGATTTTGTCAGCATAATGGCGCAATTTACGGACACATCGAGGAATACCGCTATCATCTGGCAACAACTCTATTGATACAATCGCCTGCTTGTCGAGCGGAAAATAATAGTCATTCTGCGAAGTTCGCACACACAAAGCAGCCATCTCTTTGGTGTAAGTCGCAAACGGCGCTGAAATCTCAGAGTCAATTTCCATGGGAGATATCAAATCCGCCACGCCCTCAACTGACTGCAGACGATACGAACCGTCCTCTTCGGATTGACTATATCCAACAACTCTAACCTTCTCGCCCTCAATATCGCCAGCGTGCGCAGCTTGTTCTATCTCAGCAATTGCAATCTCGTCATTTTCCCCTTCTCCGTCAAGCAATAAATTTGCACCGGCAATTCGCTTCCAGTCCTCATCAGAGAACAGTTCGGGAGAATTAGACTCCGTATTAGGCTTTGAGCGCTCCATATTGCTATATATTATACAACTTTAATCGATATTTACAAGTATAGCCCCTTCCGTATGCTGTATACTAGAAACATGAGCAATAAAACCCTCGTTGATTTGGACCAGTGGCTAGCCCCGCACAAATCCACAATTCAGGCGCGTGAGAAGTATATTTCTTCGAAACTGAAAACGGTTTTAAGCGGCAAGACGCCAGCCGAATTCGCGATGGGTTTTTTACATTTCGGACTCCATAAAACAGATGCAGGATGGGCTTTTAGAGAATGGGCGCCGAACGCCACTCGAATATTCTTGGTTGGCGATTTTTCAGGTTGGAAAGAGCGTGAGGAATTCGCCTTAAATCGTGATGAAAACGGCGAATGGGGCATAAATCTTCCTGAAAATTCGCTTCGTCACGGACAAAAATACAAATTACGCGTCTATTGGTCTGGCGGCGACGGCTGGCGGCTGCCTTCATACGCAAATTACGTCGTCCAGGACGAAAATTCTGTCGATTTTTCCGCGGTCGTGTGGTTGCCCAAAACTCCCTATGATTGGCAATATAAAACCCCACCCAAGCCAAAAGTTCCACTAATTTACGAAGCGCATATTGGCATGAGCAGTCAGGAAGAAAAAGTTGCCAGTTTCAGTGAATTTACCACGGAGGTTTTGCCGCGAGTTAAAGAATCTGGCTATAACACCATTCAACTTATGGCAATCGCCGAACATCCATATTACGGCAGTTTCGGTTATCACGTCAGCAACTTTTTCGCGGTTTCGTCAAGATTTGGCACGCCCGACGATTTTAAGAAATTGGTTGACACGGCGCACGGAATGGGACTGTGCGTCATCATTGACCTCGTCCACGCTCACGCCGCCAAAAACGAAGTCGAAGGTCTGGGCAATTTTGCCGGCGATCCGACACAATATTTCAAGCCAACAAATCACCCAGAATGGGATTCGCGGCTGTTCGATTACGGCAAACCAGAAGTTTTGCATTTTCTGGCAAGTAATTGTCGCTGGTGGCTGGACGAATATCACATTGACGGATTTAGGTTTGATGGCGTAACTAGTATGATTTACCACGATCACGGACTCGGGAAAAGTTTCACTAGCTATGACGATTATTTCCGCGACAACGTCGACAAAGACGCGCTCACTTATTTACGGCTGGCAAATGAAACCATTCACGCCGTTCGCCCCGACGCCACGACAATTGCAGAGGAAATGAGTGGTTTTCCTGGACTTGGCGCATCGGCGAAGGATGGCGGGCTGGGATT
>JANDWE010000027.1 GCA_024330325.1 Candidatus Nanosynbacter colneyensis
TACCGCATGTCTGGTATAATTTACACTAGGAGATATCATGAATACAGACGTGACAAAGAAGGACTGTGAAATCTGTCCGCTGCTCGTTGGCCAGACAGCGTCTGACGACAATGTCATACTACAAACCGAACGTTGGGTGGCGGTGCTTGATAAAAATCAATGCTATTTAGGTAAGTCATTTATCACCCTGCGCCAGCACAAGGAGACGTTGTCGGAGCTGGACGAGGTAGATTGGATGGAGCTGCATCAGGTGATTCGTCAACTCGAGCAGGCAGTTAAAGAAGCGTTTGGCGCCGACGTGTGTAACTGGGAGTGCTTAATGAATAACGCAGTGAAAGCTGGTCAGTCGACACATGTGCACTGGCATTTACATCCGCGGTATCTCGCTGGCACCATCTTTGCTGGCGAGAAGTTTCCTGATCCAAAATGGTCGCGGCACTTAGGGAACGCGATGCATATGGTGAGTGATGAGACCTTTCGCGAAATTATGCAGGTACTGCGTAGTTGGCTTACAAGAGCTTAGTTCGCTCCGGTTTGGATGATATAATGAATGTATGGCAATTGAGAGAATAGTTGATACAAGTTCGCATGATGACGATTCTGAAGAACAGCGAATTGAAGTTAGTTTGCGTCCGCAGAGTTTTGCTGAGTATGTTGGCCAGGAAAGATTGAAGCGTAATTTGCGCTTGGCGATTGATGCGGCTAAAAAGCGCGGCGAACCGTTGGACCACGTATTATTATATGGTCCGCCAGGGCTTGGTAAAACAACTATGGCGACGGTGATTGCTAATGAAATGGGCACGAATCTGCGGATTACTAGTGGTCCGGCTATTGAAAAAGCGGGTGATTTGGCGTCAATTCTGACTAATTTGTCGGACGGTGATATTCTGTTTATCGATGAGATTCATCGGTTGGGGAGATCAGTGGAGGAAATTTTGTACTCCGCAATGGAAGATTTCAAACTGGATATCGTGATTGGAAAAGGTCCGGCAGCGCGATCAATTCGATTAGATTTGCCGCGATTTACGGTGATTGGTGCGACGACGCGAACCGGAAGTTTGGCGGCGCCTTTACGTGATAGGTTTGGGCATATTTACCGCTTGGAATTTTACACGCCAGAGGATATTGCGAAAATTGTGATGCGTAGTGCGAAGATTTTGGAGTCGTCAATTCGAAGTGAAGCGGCGAATCTATTGTCAACACGAGCACGCTTGACGCCACGTATTGCCAATAGGCTTCTTAAGCGAGTTCGTGATTACGCCGACGTTAATGGCGATGGAATAATTGATGTAAAAACTACAACCAACGCTTTGGAGATGCTGGAAGTGGATGAATTGGGCTTGGATACGGCTGATCGTAATTTATTGCAATCGATTCTAGAAAATTATGGCGATAATCCTGTTGGCTTAACAACAATTGCGGCGTTGACTGGTGACGAAGCGACGACAATTGAGGATTTTTATGAACCATATTTGCTGCAAATCGGTTTTATTGAGCGCACACCGCGTGGCCGTCGAGTGACAATTAAGGCAAAGCGACATTTGGGAAAATAGTTATCGTATTCTTCGACTTTTTGTGTTTTAATAAAACTAAGCAAACTTAACTAGGAGCCGCCATGAGC
>JANDWE010000052.1 GCA_024330325.1 Candidatus Nanosynbacter colneyensis
TAACTAATATATAGCATATCCTTACATTTATATCAAGTCGTGTCATTTTATTTTCTCTGATTTTCCACAGCACTATAAGATATGGACGGAAAAGTGTTGCAAATTTTACTCTTGAAATTGACGTGCGGTTCGTGATATTAAGATTGGCTATATAAAAATCACCGCCCAGAGCGGACGGTGATTAAACGAAACAAATTGGCGTTGTATAACAAATTATGAAAGCTCGACAGTAGCGCCAGCGTCTTCCAAAGTTTTCTTTGCAGCTTCAGCTTCGTCTTTAGAAACTTTTTCCTTGACTGGTGCTGGAGCGCCGTCAACGATAGCTTTTGCTTCACCTAGACCTAGGCCAGTGATTTCCTTAACAGCCTTGATGACTGCAACCTTCTGAGAACCAGCGTCTTTCAAAGTAACTGTGAACTCAGTTTTTTCGTCAGCAGCAGCGGCGTCACCACCAGCAGCTGGACCAGCAACAGCGACAGCTGCAGCAGCTGGCTCGATGCCGTATTCTTCTTTAAGATGATTTTTCAATTCGTTAACTTCTAGAACTGTCAATTTTACAAGTTCTTCAGCCAATTTCTTAATATCAGCCATTGATATTCTCCTTTATTATTATATTGTTGCGATTGTTGCAACGTTACTAGTGTTGATTGCTAAACTTAAGCAGCAGCTTTGGCTTCGATGCCGTCCAAAAGTCCGTGCAAATTGCCGCCAAGCGCGTTGACCGTGTCGTGTACTGGTGATAGCAATTGTGATACCACTTGAGCAACGAGCTGGTCTTTGCTTGGTAGGCCTGCCAATGCTTTAACGTCAGCTTCGCTAATTGCCAAGCCTTCGCCTGAGAAGCCACCTGCAAGTTGTAATGCTGGATGTGTTTTTGCAAACGTATCCAATACCTTTGCTGGCATAACTTCATCTTCGGTGCTTACAGCGTAAACCAATTGACCAACCAATAAGCTGGTGTCGGTTTCTTTGTAAGTATCGATTTCCTGAAGAGCTACGCGCACCAATCGGTTTTTAACAACCTTGATGGTAACGCCCGCTTCGCGAGCTGCCTTGCGTAGTTCTTGTAGGTCGGCAACGGTAAGGGTTTGATATCGAGCAAAAGCCGTACCCTTAGCGTCTTTTAATAGCTCTGTCAGTTCAGCAACCAAAGTTTGTTTTTTATCGCGTGAAATTGCCATAAAAATCCTTTCTTTGATTGAGTTAATTTGTTATGTGCCAATTTGTTAACGTGCGGTAATGGAGAATCAAAAAAACGTCTTTGATTCTCGCACTACCAAAGACGTCAAATAAAACTGTTAGTTTCATCCCTCGGTGGCATTTTTACACTTGTTTTACGTCAAGTCGCCACTGTCTTTGGTAATGTTCCAGACTATTGTAGCAGAAATGACAACGAAAGGCAAGAGCTGTGGCGATTATTTTCCGGCCGATTCAATCGCCTTATTTATTGCATTTTCGCCTAGTAAAAATCCCGCCAGAATTGACGGGATTAATTGCTGGGCTGTAAAGATTACAAAGAGTTCTCTACCTTAATGCCAGGGCCCATAGTTGTGGCGATTGCGATGCTCTTAACGTAAACGCCCTTTAAGCTGGATGGCTTTTGGGAATTCAAACTGGTTAAGAATGCACGTGCGTTTTCTGACAATTTTTCAGCTCCGAATGATACTTTGCCGATTGACAAGTGAACGATGGCTTGCTTATCAACGCGGTACTCAACTTTTCCGGCTTTTGCTTCAGAAACGGCTTTAGCGACGTCAGTAGCGACAGTGCCAGACTTTGGATTTGGCATCAAACCGCGTGGACCAAGCAAACGTGCGTATTTACCAAGCTTTGGCATGTACTGTGGAGTTGCGACCAAAATTTCGAAGTTCAATTCTTCCTTATCCAATTGGCTTAGGAATTCTTCGTCACCAATGATGTCAGCGCCAGCTTTTTTAGCGGCGGCGTGTTCTGATTCTGGTGCGAAAACAGCAACGCGAACATCCTTACCTGTAC
>JANDWE010000123.1 GCA_024330325.1 Candidatus Nanosynbacter colneyensis
GAACTATATTGGAGGTCTCTTCTATTTTTATTAAATGCAACAGCTCTAACTCCTTTGGGGTTATTGAGATGATAATTGATACGATTATTGCATAAGCGTGCTATCTTTGTATAATCTAATGGAGCAATCTGACCGTCTTTATTAAACGGTCGAAACTGGAGATATTCTGTATTAACAGTTCCGTCTGTTTTAAATACCAGTTTGTCTGCGATATATACACGAGAACCTTCTGTCTGTTTTTTGGATATGATTACGCCACCACCTTTTTCTAGGTCAAGCAGATAGTAATTACTGCCGTCTATTGTGGGTAAAGTTTTCAGATCTAGAGATTCTGCTATTTCTTCTAGCTTAACAACTAATTTTGCATAATCTGATATTTGCTTCTCGGCGGTGTCTATGGGAATTTTTTGCTCTTTTCCTGAATACACTTCGATTATCTCGTCATGTCCATACTCAGTATCAGCTTTAAGATCTGCGCATATTCCGTTTAGGGATATTCTGGCTAATTTCCTTGACAATTCTAATTTATCACGTGTGTTTAGTGTTTCCATTTTACAATTACACTTTCTATCAAATTTAGCATAAAAGCTATATTACAATATTTACCGTAAAATGTAAAGAGTTGCGGAGTAAATTATGAATTCGTGAATTTCTCTTCTCGCCATTCGCTTCTCTTGAGGTCGCCGAGCGAATAATTGCCGAAGTTTGTTCTGTGGAGTTTTTTAACAGTGTAGCCTAACGCATCGAAAGTTCGCCGGATTTGACGATTCCTTCCCTCGCCCATTTCGACTATCCAGCGATAATCATCGCCTTCGTGTTGTCTTTCTAGCGTCAATTGACTGCGTCCGTCAGGAAGCTGCACGCCAAAATCATTGATCATCTGGCGGTGAAGCGGCTGTAGTGGTTTGTCAATTGTAACGAGATATCGCTTAATCTTATAAAACGACGGATGTGTCATGCTGTGAGCAAAATCGCCGTCGTTCGTCAAGAGTATTAGTCCGGAGCTGTCTTTATCCAGGCGGCCAACAGGTTTTAAGTGGTGAAGGTTTTTTGGTAGCAATTTGTAGATTGTCGGAACGCCGCCCTGAGAGGCGCGCGAACAAAGATATCCAGTTGGCTTATGTAGGATAATGAGCTGTTTGGATTGTAATTCTAGCAATTTGCCGTTATAGGAAATTTTATTTGCGTCAGAAATTTGTTGACCCAATCTGGCGGGCTGACCGTCAATAGTAATCTTCCCTTTTTCTATCAATTCGTCGGCCTTCCGCCTGGAAACGCCCAAGCACAGCGCTACAAATTTGTTGAGGCGCCAAGATTCTTGCTTTGTGTCTGGGTCTGTCATTGTTGTGGATTTATCGGTGGAAATTGCGTCGGCTGAGGAGTTTCTGACGGTTGATGCGGAATGTTTTGCTCTTGAGGTTGTGCTTGGACTGGAGGTATTACATTAGCTTGCTCAATAGGATTTGGCGCTGACTGAGACGTCGGAATTGGTTGCGGTGCTGGAGTCTGTACTGGTTGAGGCTCTGGAATTGGTTGAGAAATTCTCTGTGTATTGTCTAATTCTTCTGCCATAAGTTTAGAGATGTCTACCGAATTCTGAGAATCGTCAGCTGGTAAAGGTTGAATAATGCGGTCACCAAGCCCTGAGGGTCGCGGCGCAGGTGATGAAAATGGCGCCATGGGTTGTGGCAGTGTTGCTGGCTGAGGCGTTGGAGTCTGCGCTGGTTGAGGTAGCGGTTGTGGTGCTGGAGCGAATACCTGCTGCGGATGTTGTTGTACGAGCGGATTTATTGCAGGAGTTGTTGGCGTTGCAGCGGGAGCAGTTGGTTGCGGCGACAATGAAGAAACATCAGGTCTAGTAACTGGCTGCGGCGCTGCTGGAGTTGGCTGAGGTGTTGGAGCGACTGGCTCATATGTATGAGCTGGTTGTGAAACTGGCACTGGATTTGTGCCGACTCCTGGAAGATCTCCCAAGGTTTCGTGAACTGCCCTCACGACGTCTTCTATTCCCACCTGAGACTTCACCAAGTATTTATCAGCACCAAGTTGCTCGCCGCGTTTTCGCTGATCTTCTGATGACAGTGCGGTCATAATAATAACTTTAACGTCTTTTGTTTCTGTCGTCGAGCGTAAAATGTCCAGCATATCAAATCCGGAAATCTTCGGCATCATAACGTCGCTTAAAATTAATCGCGGACGTTCTTTAATTGCCATGGCCAGAGCTTCTTCGCCGTCGCCCGCCGAAACGATATCGTAGCCCTCCGCCAAAAGTCGTACACCGTAAATCTCGCGTAAACTTTTGTCGTCCTCAACCAATAAAATTTTTGTCATATGTTTATACTATACTGAAGTTTTGACAAAAAATCCATAGTTCTTATGGCTATTATTCGCGACCAGGAATTGATAGCTGCTGGCGTTTTCTTCGCAATTCTTCCTCAATTTCAGTCAGCGTTGGCTCGGAAGAATTTCTGGCTGGTTGTGGAATTTCTGGCTGGACTACTGGAGTGGTTGGTGTGGCTGGATCTGGATTCTCTGGAGCTGCGATTGCTACTGGATCTGAATCGACAATCTCGCTATTATTTTCAGTTGCAACATCTTCCGTCTTCTCTTCCGTGGCAATTTCAACTTTTCCTGAAGTCAGAGAATCTGGCGTTTTATCTTCGGGCTTTTTAACTTCCGTAGATTCCAATCGCTGCTTGGCTTCCGAACTATTCATGCGAGGAATTTCCAGATAGAAAGTACTTCCCTCTTTATATTTGCTTTCAACTCGCAAGTTTCCAGACATCGCCTCAGCCAAGCGGCGACTCAAATATAGCCCCAAGCCAGTTCCGCCAATTTCTCGCGTGTCAGAATTGTCCACTCGATAAAATTTCTGGAATAAATGCGGAATGTCTTCGGCGGGAATGCCGATACCGCTGTCCTTTACACTTACGGAAATCTGCTTATCGTCACCGGTAATATTGACGACAACTTCGCCCGACGGCGTGTACTTGATGGCATTCTCAATTAAATTGCTGACGACTTCCCTAAAATGGTCGGGATCAATATTGGCATAAAAAATCGGCTGCAGCGACTTCTCTTTACTTTCGCCAACGATGTCTGGCATAAAGATGTAATTGAGTTGCTTTTCGCTAGCTTTTGTCGCTAAACCATCAAAAATATCCTTCAAAAATTCGTTTACGTTGATGACCTTCGGGTTATTTTTCATTCGCCCGTCTTCTACCTTGCTGATATCAAGGAGATCTTGGAATAATCGTCCCAGATGTTGCGCCGATTCGTGGGCTTTGGTAATGAAGTCGCGGGCTTTCTCATCGATGTGAGCGGTGGCTGGATTTAACGCCAGACCCAAGTAGCCCTCAATTGACGCAACTGGCGTGCGCATCTCGTGGCTGGCGGTGGAGATGAACTCGGCTTGCTCGCGTTCCTCGGCTTTTTCTTTGGTGATGTCGCGGAAAACCACGATGATTCCTTCGCCGTCCGTGCCGACTGGAGAGCTGACGATTGACACTAAAATGCGCTTTTCGGAGCTGGTCAATAGGAATAATTTATCGTTATGAGTTGGCTTATTTTTTGATAGAGATTGGGCTATTGGATTCTCGAGGTCTTCTATGTCTTTTCCATCTGAGGTGACGAGTTTTAAGACGCTTTTCCAGTTAAGTCCGAGCGCGTCGCCTTGGTCCCAGCCGATGATTTGTTGGGCGGATGGATTTATCAGTTCGATGTTGCCGTCTTTGGAAATAGCCAGAACGCCATCGTCGATGGCATTAATCACTACGTCAGATTTGTTCTCAACCGCGGAAAGTCTATTCTCCAGATTGGACGTATTGTCATCAGTTTTTTGGCGGCGAATCCATAAAACAAGGCTGAAAATCAAAGGCAAAAATCCGAAAAATAGATAGCCGATGATGAATTGTATGTTTATTCCCTGTTGAACGCTGGTGGCTATAATTTGCAGAATAACCAAAATCCCCATTATTCCTAAGATTATTGCGCCGAAAAATCCTGCAAAAATTGCCACGATAATCCACATAACTAGGAATGGTGAAATGACTCCGCCGCTGGTAATTATGGTGGCTGCGGCGACGGCGACGGTTAATAAATATACAAAAATTCCGATTCCAGTTTCGTGTTTTCTAGGAAGCCAAAAACATAAAATCAGCACAATTAAGCTGCCGATTCCTGCCACGCCAGCCGCCAAATCTGAGACCGATAATCCGATTGGCAATTGATAGCCGGTCGGTATAAATCGCGCCCATGCATATAAAAGAATAATTGTGAAACAGCTCAGTAATGCCACTTCACACAATCTCCTTAGCCAAAATCTGGAAATTACGTGAGGCTTAAAGTAAATCCCGCCCTTTTTCATGCTTTTATTATGGCGAATTTTCGGAAAAATCTCAAGTGATAAATATGACATAGAGGTTGTATGGATGCGGAAAAGTAGACAAGCCTCCCCTTCTCGTGGTATAATCCATGGAGTTATGGCCCTATCGTCTAGCGGTTAGGACACCAGGTTCTCATCCTGGCAACCCGGGTTCGATTCCCGGTGGGGTCACCAAGAATGTCATTTTAGAGTCCGTAAGAAGGGCTCTTTTTTCTAATTTGAAGGCAGCGATAGCTTTTACTGAGCTATGGTATAATAGGCAAAATAGTAAATTGGGGAGAGTTTTTTGTGGTTCAATCTTTAGGC
>JANDWE010000081.1 GCA_024330325.1 Candidatus Nanosynbacter colneyensis
CTGTTCGGTTTGTTTTTCAAATCAATTCCTTTCGATGATAAATTAATATTTATAAACTGCACAGAAAACTGAGCGTTCTTAATTATTCAAAACGTATATTAGAGGAACTCGCCGTCGGGAGTTCATAGACTTTGACTATTATATGGAATATATAGATATAAGTCAATTTGTGGAGCAAAGCCCTTGTTTATTTATTGTAAATACTTTACAATAGGAATATGACGCAAATTGTTAGGCGATCAACAAAATACACGAATGACGTGATGGCGATTTTAAAGAGCAAGCATCATGCGACGAATGCGGAAATTGCTCAGGAATTGCGGAACATTCATCCTGAAGTTAGCGACACGACGGTGCATCGAATAACTCAACGCCTGTGCGGCGACGGGACGATTGGTTTGGCGCCATCGACTAAAAAGGGTTGCTTGCGATATGATATTCGTAAGGACGATCACGATCATTTTGTGTGTAGTGACTGCGATGGTTTGATGGATATTAAAATTGCCGATGAGATGAGAAAGCAAATTGCGCATGAAATTAGCGATTGTTATATTGATGGCCCGTTGGCTGTGACGGGAGTTTGTAAAAAATGCCAGAAAAGGA
The DNA here is from genome assembly GCA_024330325.1 of Candidatus Nanosynbacter colneyensis. Classification (GTDB taxonomy): domain Bacteria; phylum Patescibacteriota; class Saccharimonadia; order Saccharimonadales; family Saccharimonadaceae; genus Nanosynbacter. The sequence continues at coordinate 604 of JANDWE010000081.1, forward strand.
GGAAATAATGGCTTTATATGAAATTACAACAAAGCAAGAATTCGAAGATAAGGTGCTAAAAAGCGACGGTCCTGTACTAGTTGATTTTTGGGCGCCGTGGTGTCCGCCATGTCGCGCAATGGCTCCGCTTTTGCATCAAATTGCTGAAGAAACAGAGTTTGATATTGTTAAGGTTGACACTGAAGCGAGTCAGGAAAATGCGCAATTAGCTATGGAATACCGCGTGCAGGGAATCCCAAATATGAAGATTTTTGTTGGCGGCGAGGAAGTTGCTGAAATGATTGGCATGAAGCCGAAGCAGACGTTGATTGACGCTTTGGAAAAAGCTGCGAAATAAAAAAATAGAAGGGAGATTTATGAAGGGTTTTAGTGGAAATATCGAAGAGCTTACGTTGGCAAATAATAATTTTCGTCAAGTTCTATATACTGCCAGGCATTGTCAATTGGTGTTGATGAGCCTGCCTGTTGGCGGGGAAATTGGTTCGGAGATTCACGAGGAGAATGATCAGTTTTTCAGATTTGAGTCTGGCGAAGGTAAGGTTTTGATTGATGGCAATGAATATGACGTTTCTGACGGTAGTGCTATTATTGTGCCGGCGGGCGCTGAGCATAATGTGATAAATACTGGCGAAGAGCCGCTTAAGCTTTATACTATTTATAGTCCAGCGCATCATAAAGATGGAATTGTTCGGGCAACGCGTGAAGAAGCAGAGGCTAACGAAGAAGATTTTGATGGTGTAACTACAGAATAAGTTATTTTTAAAATAAAATGTGCTACCAAATTGGTGGATTTTATGGCTCTTAAAGAATCAGTTATTGGTAAAGCGTCTGGTATATTCGGGCGGGCAATTTTTCGTGGAATTGCCTGCGTAATGTCGCTGGTGTTTAAGCTTGGACCGAGAAAAGATCGCGTACGGGTGATTGTTTATCGTGATGATGGTAAGATTTTATTAGTTAGAGGTCGCTTTAGTCGTCAAGAGTGGGTTCTACCGGGAGGCGGGGTGAAGCATAATGAGAGTTATGAACAGGCTGCCGTTAGAGAAACCTTGGAAGAGGTTGGATTAAAGATACATAATCTGCGATATCTCGGAAAAGCTAATTCTCATGAATCATATGCTAAATTTTCAGTTCGAGTTTTTGCGGCGCACGCGTCTGATTATGACATAAAATGCAACTTTGAAATAATGGAAGCCCGGTGGCTTAATATGAATTATCTTCCTGAAGAATACACTTTACTAACTAACGCTTTATGACATAATTGTAATACGGAGAATATATTTGATATTATTGAGAAAAGTAACAATTAATT
>JANDWE010000063.1 GCA_024330325.1 Candidatus Nanosynbacter colneyensis
TTACAGGGGGCTGTCGCTCTTTAATACGTAGAAATGTCATTCCGCTATGTAAATGGTAAATTTTTGGGTGCAAAGTTGCCAATACTTTTTTTAAGCGTGCCAATAATGATTAGGGCTAATTGAGTAGTATGGAATTGTAAAGAAACCAACGCCAACCAGGCATAGTAAGATGTGTTTTATAATACTATGTCCCTTTTGCTCTCGTACATAGTTAAAATTTTCTTGTTTTGTGTTTCCTGATGATTGTTGATGGTTGTTCATAATACCTCCATTATTTAATTATTAAAAAAGGACAGCCACTGCTGGCTGTCTAGACCCACAACGAGAAGTTTTATCCCTATTGCTTTTAGCAAATGGCTGCCCATTTTCGGGATAAAATGAGCCCTGTTGTGAATCTAGACATTATCTATTATAGCATTTTGATGTAAAATTTGAATTTCTGATATAATAGGTAATGTAATTAATAAAATAACCGCATTCTAGTGTGGCTACATAGCGGAGACGGACCGCGTAAAAAACGGGTAGCACATTTAATGAGTGAGCTGGACCAGCTTTTAAAAATATTCTTCTCTAACTTCATAATTGAACCCATTAAAAAAGACACTTTTAAGGGGTCAAAAGTATCCTATAAACTAAATGAACCCTGGAAAGGGTTCATTGAATCAAATGATTTCGTTTGTGGTGCGGGTAAGGAGACTCTAACTCCTGGCCTCTTCCATGGCAAGGAAGCGCTCTAACAACTGAGCTATACCCGCATGTTGTTCACGATTTATTGTAGCAAAGTCGTGAATGAAATGCAATATTTGGTGGCTCCTCCCAGACTTGAACTGGGGACACAAGGCTCTTCAGGCCTCTGCTCTACCAACTGAGCTAAAGAGCCACAAACTTGCTATTTAATTGTACTAAAGTTGTCGCTATCTGGCAAGGGTGTTATAATTTTATCGAGCGCGGGTGTCGTATAGCGGCTATTATGTGACCTTCCCAAGGTTGAGATGGGAGTTCGACTCTCCCCATCCGCACCAGGAATTATAAAAGCACTCTGTAAAATTGCAGAGTGCTTATTTATTGATAAATGTTCTATTTTTTACCGCCACGAATTGCGTCGATGAGTTCGATAGGGAATAACATCATCGTCTTTTGGCTTGGCTCTGTGGAGATTCGCTCTAAGGTGTTCAATGTTCGCAGATTGATAGCGCCTTGAGTTTTTGCTAGGATTTCTGCGGCCTGAGCTAATGTCTCGGCTGCGGCTTTTTCACCGTCAGCGTTGATGATGTTGGCGCGGCGCTCGCGTTCTGCCTCGGCTTGTTTGGCCATGGCGCGCTTCATATCGCCAGGAAGCTCGATGTTCTGAATCTTAACGTTCTCGACATCGATACCCCACTTGTCAGTTTCGGCGTCAACAATTTCCTTGATTTGCTGGGAAATTTCTTCGCGCTTGGCGAGCAAATCGTCCATATCAACATTACCGGTGACGTCGCGCAGTGCCGCTTGGGCAAATTGGCTAGTCGCGTAAATATAGTTCGTGGTTTCTAGCACGGCTTTTGGCGCGTTGATAACTCGGAAATAAACCACCGCATCAACGCCGACAGTGACGTTGTCTTTAGTGATGACTTCTTGTTTTGGAACGTCAATTGGAGTTGAACGAATATCGACCAGCATCATCGTCTGCAATCCTGGAATAACAACTCTTAATCCTGGTTCGCGAACACCAGTAAATTTACCGAGCGTCAAAACCACGCCGCGCTGATATTGATTAACGATTTTAATGCCGCTTAGCACATAAAGCCCGATAAACGACAAGATTATTATTACGAATGCTTCCATTTTTCCTCCTATTTATATAGATCTATTGTAGCATTTTGTGTGAGGAAAGTGTAAACGGTGGACGACTTTTTGGCTTTATGGATTTCGCGATATAATGGAAGTATGAGTGATATTAGGCAGCCGCTGGCTGAACAGATGAGACCGCAGACGCTGGACGAGGTGATAGGGCAGAGTCATTTGCTTGGCGAGGGCGAGTTATTGAGGCGGATTGTTAAGAATGGCGAGCCGGTCAGTTTGATATTGTGGGGTCCGCCGGGAACTGGAAAGACGACATTGGCGCGGATTATTGCGCGCGAGGTGAAGGCGGAGTTCATTGAGTTGTCGGCAGTTACGAGCGGAAAAAAAGATGTTGAGCAGGTAATTGAGCACGCCCGTCAAAACTGGAATCTGGGACTTAGGACAATTCTATTCGTTGACGAAATCCACCGATTTAATAAAGCTCAGCAAGACGCGTTTTTGCCGCACGTTGAGAGTGGGTTAATTACGTTAATCGGTGCGACGACCGAGAATCCGAGCTTTGAAGTCATTACGCCGCTGTTGTCGCGTTCACGGGTTTTGGTTCTCCAGCGATTGACAAAAGACGAAATTATATCGGTATTAAAAAGAGCGTTGAAAGTTCTGAAAAAGTCCAAGCAAGTTTCGCCCAAAGCCCTGGATTATTTGGCGGAATTATCGGACGGCGATGCAAGGGTGGCGTTGGGCAATTTGGAATTGGCGCTGAGTTTTAATGAAAAAGTAACGCCGGAAGTGGTTAAGGCGGCGGCTCAGAAGCGGCTTCCGGGTTATGATAAAAAAGGCGATTCGCATTACGACGTGATTTCCGCTTTTATCAAGTCGCTAAGAGGCAGTGACGCGACGGCTGCGACGTATTATTTGGCGCGAATGATTGACGCGGGTGAGGATCCGAAGTTTATTGCTCGGCGAATGGTGGTTTTTGCGTCGGAAGATATTGGGCTGGCGGGCAATGGTGCATTGAGCTTGGCAATTGCAACATTTGAGGCTGTCGAGCGTGTCGGCCTTCCGGAGGCGAAGTATAATTTATTCCATTGCGCTATTGCGTTGGCTCGTAGTCAGAAGTCGCGTGAAATTACTGATTTAATGCACGGCGCTTTTGAATTGGCGCGCAAATATCCGAATTCTCCCGTGCCGTTGCATCTCAGGAACGCTCCGACCAAATTGATGAAAGATTTGGGCTATAATAAAGGCTATAAGTGGCAAGCTGGCTTTAAGCACGACAAAGGATTTTTACCAGAGGAAATTAAGGATGTGGTATAATTGACATATCAATATTCTTAAAAGGAGAAGTTAATATGCCAAAACAAGAACCTCAGCAGCCGCAATATGCGCCACAGCCTGATCCAAACGCACAATACGGTCCCGCACCACAACCGCAGAACACGCCGTATGAGCAGCAACCAGTCAGCCAGCAATATTTTGCACAGCCTCAAGCAGCGCCAGTGCAATATGTCGTGATGGCGGAATCTCTGAAGGGTGTTAAGGGTTGGTTAATGTTCTTTGTTGTTTGTTTCGTTATCGGTAGCCTTGTCAATACAGCAGTGTTTTTCCAGGCTATAATGAATCTTAGCCAGCCTGAAAACGTCATTTCTTTGATATTTTCACCTGTACTAGTAGTCTTGGCTATTTGTGCAGTTGTGTTTATAACAATGCAGAAGCGTCTTGGTAAGTGGCTAGCTGTTGCTACGATCGCCACGGCTGGATTGGGTAATGTTGCAAATGCGGTAGTTATATATGCATCCGGAAGGTCAGGGGT
>JANDWE010000154.1 GCA_024330325.1 Candidatus Nanosynbacter colneyensis
ATTGAAGAGCAGATTAAATACGGTACCGCAACGGAAGTTGCCGAGCTTCTTAGTGAATTACCACCAGAATTCCGCGCTTCCGCAGCCTCAGCGTTAGCAGAATCTGGCATAAAGAATAGGGCATCCTTTATGGGCGGTAAACTTATCGATGATACGCTAAAGGGTGTTATTAATAACAGGGATGACCTCATGAATTACTTTGCCAATTGGCTAGAGGGTGGTAAATATAAACCAGAAACTTTAGCGACTACGGATGCTGACGCTGTTAAGTTATTGATGGAAGCTGTAAATACTACATCTGTTCTTACTAATAAGAAACGTCAAGATATTAGGGATGTCATCGACACTATTCTTACCGATAAGAGGTTGTCAGCTAATGCAACTGACGCAGCTAAAGAACAATTTAAGATTTTCCGCAACATGCTATAATCTCCATATTTTGATATAATATAAGCAGTATGTCGGTGTATAAAGTTCCTCAAGATGTCGAGGCGGAGGACAAACTGCTCGGGCCGTTTAGTTTCCGACAGTTTGTGTTCTTAATTATAGCTGTTATCGGAATCGCTATTGCATACGGTTTGAGTACAATTTTTCTACCCTTGGCAATAATTCCTGTGCCGATAATTTTATTCTTTGGAGCCCTGGCTTTACCTCTTAAAAAAGATCAGCCAATGGAAGTTTATTTGGCAGCAGTTATTTCTTTTATGCTAAAACCAAAAAAGCGTCTATGGCAGCCTGATGGAATTGAAAGATTAGTCGAAGTTATCGCACCAAAAGTCGAGGAGAAGGCTTACGGCAATAATTACGATCAAGCCGAAGTCCAGCGAAGATTGTCATATTTGGCGAATCTGGTGGATAGCCAGGGCTGGTCAATTCGTGGCGTCAATAATCCGAATAGCTCGATGCGTGCCGACTTATTCAACGAAGGACAAGCAGCTAACGACATATTGGATGAAAATAGCACTACGGCGCAAAATATCAATCACTTAATAAATCAGTCAGATGTTCGTAGGAGACAAGAAGTTATCCAAAAGATGCAAACAGGGCAATCTGCTACGCCGCCTCCTACGCAAACACCTCAACCATCTCAACCAGATAATCCTACTCCAGCCACACCACTACAAATGAATCCTTACCCAACAATGCGTCAATCTGTATTAAATCCAGTGTCCGGACAGCCTGCCGCGAGCACTCCAGCTCAAACTCGACCGACAACCACGCCGCAAACTAGCGTAAACGAGGTGTCACCTGCTATAATAGAACTGGCAAATAACCGCGACCTCTCGATTGAAACGATTGCGCGTGAGGCAAATCGAATTCAGCAAGAAAATAAATTATCAGATGAGGAAGTGGTGATTTCACTACGTTAGGTGGGGTTTATGCAACCAGAGTTACAAAATCAACAATCTTATCAGCAGGTTCCGCAAACCAATGCGGCTCTTCCTAATGTCCCTCAGCAATCATCAGGGGCAATTGGTTCGGGACCAAGTCCAACTGCGCCGTCTCCAGATAAGACCCCTGAGAATAAGAAGCAAAAAGGACCAATTAGCACCCAGAATACGTTACTTTTCTCTGAAATGCGCGAAAATATGATCATTATGAGCGACGGCAGTTTTCGGGCGGTAGTGGAATGTGAATCAATCAACTTTGACCTAATGAGTTCACGCGAAAGAGAGGGAATTGAGTTCAGTTACCAAAACTTCATCAACTCTCTGTATTTCCCAATTCAAGTTCTTATCCGTTCACGCCGCGTGGACATTGGTCCGTATCTGGACAGATTGGCTGAAATTCGCCGCAATCAAGACAATATGCTCCTCAACGTTCTAATGGACGATTATATGGATTTCATTGATATTCTGGCACAAGAAGCAAACATTATGGATAAGAGTTTTTATGTTGTCGTTCCGTATTATCCAGCTGGCGAGGAAAATGCCTTCAAACAGCAAACTAAGGGATTGTTCAATAGCTTCTTTAGCGGAAAAAAAGAAGCGACTGTGACAAAAATTGACCAAGTCACTTACACCAAAGCCAAAGATGAAATTAAAAACCGCATTGATTCGGTCATGAATGGACTATACCAAATGGGTGTAAAAAGCTGGCAATTAAACACCAGGCAACTGGGCGAGTTGTTCTACACTTCATATAATCCCGACACGTCGTCACGTGAATCACTAGAAGAAATTGACCCAAGCGAGCTTACGACCACTTATGTAACTAAGGGGACTGGTCCGTCACCGAGAGGAGGAAGGTCATAATGGCAAAGAAGAAATTAGATGCCGTTGATATTGCTGCTCAACAACGAGCACGAGAACAAGCCGAAGTCGAGCAGGCCTTCTTAACTGGTGTTCGAACTTTGCGTGATTTTATCGCGCCAAGTAGTATTGAGCTTCATTCTGACCATTTCCGACTTGGCTCAAAATATGGCCGCACAATGTATGTTTATGGCTATCCTCGTCAAATCTACACCGGCTGGCTTAGCTCAATCATTAATATCGATGAAGTGCTGGATATTAGTATGTTTATTTATCCAGTCGATACGCAAATTGTCCTGAATAACCTGCGCAAAAAAGTTACTCAGCTGGAAGCAACCATGAATATAAACATGGAAAAGGGAAAGGTGCGCGACCCAGGCTTGGAAGCGGCTTTGCAAGACGCCGAAGAATTGCGCGATCAATTGCAGATTGGCGCCGAAAAGTTCTTCCGCTACGGCTTATATATTACGCTTTACGCCGACAGCTTGGACGAGCTAAACTTCATCCAGCATAAAATTGAAACTATTTTTGGCCAGCAATTGGTGTTCTCAAAAGTGGCTTCCAGCCAGCAGGAGCAGGGATTGAATAGTTCTATTCCACAATTGACTGATGAACTACAGATTCGCCGCAACATGAATACTGGTGCAATTTCAACCAGCTTCCCATTCACTTCAGCCGATTTAACGGACAATAAGGGCGTACTTTACGGAATTAATATGCATAATAATGGCTTGGTGATTTTTGACAGATTCTCTCTGGAAAACGCCAATATGGTCGTGTTCGCTAAGTCTGGTGCTGGTAAATCATTTACCGTTAAATTGGAAGCTTTAAGAAGTATGATGGTCGGAGCTGATATTGTGATTATCGACCCAGAAAACGAGTACCAAAAACTATGCGACGCAGTTGGTGGCAGCTATATTCGATTGAGCTTAAGTAGTGACACAAGAATCAATCCGTTTGATTTGCCGCGTGTTATTGATACTGATGAAGCAGATGACGCGCTGCGAGCTAACTTAGTTACGCTACACGGACTGCTCAGGCAAATGCTGGGCGGCGCAGGAGTAGGGGCTGGCGGGCAAGTCGTAGCAGGACTATCACCAGCGGAAGAAGCTGATATTGATCAGGCGTTAATCGACACCTACGCACGCGTCGGCATTACTTCGGATCCACTAACGCACAATTCTACACCACCGACGATTTCCGACCTATACGACACCTTGCTTCACATGGGCGGAACTGGTCCAAGCCTGGCTCAGCGACTTCGCAAATTTACCTCTGGAACGTTTGCTGGAATATTCTCGCAACAGAGTAATATTGATATTAATAATAATATGGTCGTCTTTAACATTCGCGACTTGGAAGATGAGTTGCGACCGACGGCGATGTATATTGTTCTGAACCACATCTGGAATATTACGCGTACCGACCAGAGGAAACGTATGTTGATTGTTGACGAGGCTTGGCAATTGATGAAATATGACGATTCTGCCAATTTCTTATTCTCATTAGCCAAGCGCGCTCGCAAATATCAATTAGGATTAACGACTATCACGCAGGATGTGGAAGACTTCGTCGGAAGTAAAATGGGGCGAGCAATCGTTTCCAACTCCTCAATGCAGCTACTTTTGAAACAGTCCGCCAGCGCCGTTGACGTTTTGGCGCAAGTGTTCAAATTGACAGATGAAGAGCAGAAACGACTAGCCAATTTCCCAGTTGGGCAAGGCTTATTCTTTGCTGGACAAAATCATGTTCACATTCAGATTCAGGCTAGCGATACCGAATATAATTTGATCAATACAAATCCCGTATCACAACAAATAAAACCGTCAGATTCACCGATCGGCGGCTACGGAGCGGTGTAGAAAAATAGCGAGAAAATATGGCACGAGTTGATTATACGACAGATTCCGAAACTGACAGCAGATTAAATCCTGCTGAGCAGGCTAAGTTTGATCAAATCTCGGCTGGTTCTGACAGCGGGTCAGAATTAAGTGATCGCGAAAAAGATGCCATAAATGACCTTGAATCTCAGTTTGATAATAAAGATTCGGACTTAAATCCTAATCAAAACGATTCCGCCAGCGCTGCTGTTAATGATCAAGAATCTTCTGTTCCAGGCAACGGTTTTTATCAGCCGTCTGCGGGAAAAAAGCGAAAAAATCTAAAAGCAACTTTAAAACTCGCAAAAAACAGTAGGGGTATAATAGCTATAATCAGTATTTTACTTTCCATAGCGGCTACTTTTTCAGCTCTTCTGCCATTAAAATTAAACTCTCTATTAGACAATATAGATCAGCAAATCGGAAGCGTTGCTAATTATTCAGTAGAGGAGCGCCTACAGTATTTAACTACACGCTGGTTAGCCATGAGAGTTATGAAAGAAGCCTACCCAGGAGATGAAAATATAGTTTTTTGTAAGGGTGGAGGCATGCTTTGTTCTCTTGCATCAACGAAATATGCCGCTTGGTTTGAGGAAATGCTAGACGCTAAATTTGAAAAAGATGGCGTCAACGTAAGAACAGTTATAAATTCTCATGGACGCTCAGGACTTAGCGGCAAAGCCTCCTACTTTACCGTTAAGGTCGAGAACAAAGACCCCGATAGTGTAATGAAAGGCATAGAAAAGGAAATCGGCCATAAAGAAATGAGGGAAATAATTAAAAAAAAGGTACAGAAGATGCATGGTCGCAACTGGTTATTTCGCCACATATCCAAACGTATTTTATATAGAAAATACGGCGTAAAATCGTTTAATATTATACCCGAAAAACGCGTTAGAGCATGGAAAGATTTTAAAGCGAAAATTAAATCCGAATTCACTTCTCGCGCCATCGGAAAAATATCACCAAAATTTGCTGGGGTTGTATCTTGTATTAACGGAAGA
>JANDWE010000144.1 GCA_024330325.1 Candidatus Nanosynbacter colneyensis
ATCATGACGAGCCCTTTATCTGCACCCGAATTACAACATATTCTTTCTCTGACGGAGAATGGAACAGACGACATTATTTCAACTCGTTCAAAAATTTTTCAAAAATTAAATTTGGATGTTGAAAATTTATCAATTTCTGAATTGCTTCGTTTAATCGAGGAAAATCCAAGCCTTTTGCGTCGCCCGATTATTCTGGAAGACAAGCGAATGCAAATTGGATTTAACGAAGATGAAATCCGTGCGTTTTTGCCTCGCGGATATCGAAAACAGGAATTGCGCGATGCAACTTTAAGAGCTGAGATTGAATAATATGAATAAAAACTATCGTTACCCACTAGACATATCGTGGAGCACTGAAGAGCTTGCTTCAGTGCTTTCTTTTTTGAATGATGTTGAGCAGGCTTATGAAGCGAAAATAGCAGCCGAAAAGATATTGGCTTCTTATCAACTATTCAAAAAAATTGTTCCAAGCAAAGCTGAAGAAAAGCGGATCGGACGTGAATTTGAAGCAGCAAGTGGCTATTCTCTCTATCGAGCTGTTCAAGCTGCAAAACTAAAGGAGAAAGGAACGTTTTCTCTTGGAAAAGAAATTTAATTTTGCCAAGCAAATTGTACTGAATGTGGCTTCTTATATTAAAGAACATTTGAATGATCAGTTGCAAATTGAGACCAAGTCCAGTCCGACTGATTTGGTAACTCAAATGGACAAAGAAGTTCAAGATAATTTAGTAACCTGGATTTTAGAAGCTTATCCTGCGGATCACATTTTAGCTGAGGAGAATGGTTTACGACATTCTATTTCAGATGGCAATGTTTGGGTCATTGATCCTATTGACGGCACGAATAATTTTGTGGCACAAAAAGCAGATTTTGCTGTTGTTCTGGCTTATTTTGAAAATGGCATTGGTCAATTTGGTATTATTTATGATGTGATAGGAGATAAGTTGTACCACGGTGGTGGGCAATTTGATGTCTATTGCAATGAGCAGAAATTGCCACCTTACCAAGATCGCCCTTTAAATCAATTTTTAATAGCTTCAAATGCTGGGATTTTTGAGCGCAATGATTGGGGAATTGCTGATTTGGCGAAAGAAACTTTAGGAGTTCGAGTGTATGGAAG
>JANDWE010000073.1 GCA_024330325.1 Candidatus Nanosynbacter colneyensis
CTTTTATACTCTCTCTCTCTCTCTTGATTTGTCAAGTATTTCATCATATTTTTGACAATTTGCAAACGACATGATTGCAATGTAGATTCGTGCTGCTGGTGACATTTGCATTACTCCGTTTTTTTTGTTAAAATACCAAGGTTATGAAAAGCAGTATTCACCCACAGAACTATCGCCCTGTCGTATTTAGCGACGAACAAGCGGGCTTCGCGTTCTTGACTCAGTCAACAGCGCAAACAACCGAAACCATCAAATGGGAAGACGGCAACGAATATCCATTAGTTAAGGTTCACATTTCATCAGCATCTCACCCATTCTTTACTGGTGAAGAAAAGATTATCGACACCGAAGGTCGTGTTGACCGCTTTAAGGCTCGTCAAGCAGCCGCTGAAGCTCGTAAAGCAGCTTTGGCAAACAAAGCAAAGAAAGCTAACGCTAAAAAAGCAGCTAAAACTGATTCTCCAAAATCAGACAAAAAGACTAAATAATCTGACGAATTAGTCCGACAATTCAAAAACCGCTCAATCACTGGGCGGTTTTATTTTATATTAATTTAACTTGACAATACTTAGAAACATTTGTCAATGTATGATATAATTTTATAGATATGGCGAAGATTTCTTTAGATATGGATTCTCTGAAAAATGAACGAGCTGATTTAAGCAATTTTTTAGCGCAACCTGACGCTTACAGCTCACCAGATTTTACGGTAAAAAACAAACGATTTTCAGAATTAGAGACGCTTATCTCCAAAGGCGAAGAGCGAGAAAACCTGGAAAAAAACTTAGTAGAAGCCAAAAAGTTAGCCAACGAAGGCGGCGAATTGGCTGCCCTGGCAAAACTTGAGATCACTGAAACTGAAGCTCGATTGACCGAATTAGAAGAGGAATTGTTCATCCTACTTACCCCGAAAGACCCCAACGATGAGAAAAATATCATCATGGAAATCCGCGCTGGTGCGGGTGGCGATGAAGCGTCATTGTTTGCGGCGGAACTATACCGCATGTATTTACGTTGGTGCGAATCTAACGGCTATAAAGTAGAACTAATTAGCGAATCAGCCAATGATTCTGGCGGCTATAAAGAAGTTATTTTCATGATCAAGGGCGATGCGCCATACTCTAAATTGAAGTTCGAAGGTGGCGTACACCGAGTTCAACGAGTTCCAGTCACCGAAAGCCAAGGTCGCGTCCACACTTCAACCGTAACGGTAGCAGTTTTACCAGAAGCAGAAGAAGCGGACATTGAGATAAACCCGAACGATTTGCGCGTCGACATTTACCGCTCCAGTGGACACGGTGGTCAAAGTGTGAACACGACAGATTCAGCAGTGCGAATCACCCACTTGCCGACTGGAATGATAGTTACAAACCAGGACGAAAAGTCACAAATTAAAAACCGCGAGAAAGCTATGAGTGTGCTTCGTTCGCGATTGTTACAGATGAAAATTGACGAGGAAAACGCCAAATTAAGTGCTGAGCGACGCTCGTTGGTTGGAACTGGCGACCGCTCGGAAAAAATCCGAACGTACAACTTCCCGCAAGACCGAATCACCGACCACCGCATTCACTACAGCCGCAGCAATATCCCCGCTGCAATGAACGGGGATATCGACGATTTGATTGAAAATCTACAGAGATATGAGCGTGAGCTGAAAGCTCAGAATGCTGGTAATTAGTACGGCTTACGCGGCTCAGCAGACTCCAATAGTTTTGCCAACTTACTTATTTCGTCCACACCGACTGGTTGACGATTCAGCCCCATTTGTTGCTCTAATTTATCATTCTCTATTTCATCGTTACACCTATCAACCATACGTATTATGATGATACCTTCGGGGCGCAGTACTCTCTTTAACTCTCTCGACCGCTCAGCAATATTG
>JANDWE010000089.1 GCA_024330325.1 Candidatus Nanosynbacter colneyensis
CATATTATTAACGCGATTGATTGTCAACATCAGCCATTCTTGGAGTGGGCTTTGCCAAAAGGCACGTTGGTCTAGGGCTTATTAAGTGCTATAATTCATGCATGACAGATAGCTCGAATAATGATTATTTTGGGGTAAAAATTGTAGTTATTGGTGGCGGAACAGGAAGTTTTACGCTACTTTCTGGATTGAAAAAATATACACACAGCATTACAGCGTTGGTCAATATGGTCGACGATGGCGGCTCAACTGGCGTGTTGCGCGATGAATTGGGCGTGTTGCCGGCGGGCGACGTCAGGCAGTGTTTGGTGGCGCTGAGTACTTCGCCGAAGGTTCGCGATTTATTCAATTACCGATTCGGCGAGGGCAGTATGAAAGGTCACGCGTTTGGCAATTTGTTTATGGCGGCGCTGGAAAAGATGACAGGAAGTTTTGCTGATGCGGTGGAGTTGGCCAGCGAAGTTTTGGGCGTCAATGGCCGAGTTTATCCGATTACTCTGGACGACACAACGATGTCGATTAAGCTGAAGGACGGCACGGTTGTTGATGGTCAGCACGCGGCTGAGTCGCTAAAGATTCCACGTGGCGAGCGTCCGTGGCTAGAGCTTAAGCCGCCAGCTACAATTAACCCGCGAGCTCGTCAAGCGATTTTGGATGCCGATTTGGTGGTGATTGCGCCGGGACTTCTGTATGGTAGTTTGGCGCCAGCGCTGTTGGTGCGCGGAGTAACTAGGGCTTTGGCGGAGACTAAGGCAAAGAAGGTCTACGTGTGCAATTTGGTCACAAAGCCAACACAGACCGATGGATTTACGGTGGCGGATTTTGCAGATGAGATTGAGCGATTTTCTGGGGTAAATATGGATTATGTGTTATACAATAATCATCGTCCGCCAGAGGAATTGATTAAAAAATACGCTCACGACGGCGAGTATTTGGTTGAGTGGGATAAAGAATCTTTAAAGAAAAAACATTATTATGCGTCGGGTAAGCGGCTAATCGCTGATGATGTATGGGTTAATAAGAACTCAAGTAGTGATCCATTGGCAGCCCAACGTAGTCTTATTCGTCACGACTCCGACAGGGTAGCGCGCGAATTGATGCGGATTTATTTTGCGTAATTTATTTATTTAGACATCCTAGAGAGGCAACTATACTTGCAAAGTTTTATAGTTTGTGATATAATTCACAAGCTGATTATGACAAGTAAAGAAGTAAATAGACGCTCACCAGACAATATTACCGGCCCTTGTAGTCAAAGCGAAATCCTTTCTAACCGTGAATGTCTGGCTAAGGAGTTGGTGGAAACATTTAGCGGAGATCACTTAACTTCGTCGCGTAAACTGGCTGCAGAGATTATTATCGGGATGCCGGAGGGTTTGAGTGATAGGCGACGTATTGAATATATTATGAGGTCGCTAGATGGCGCCTCTGAAGAGATTAGCAAGGATACTGTCATAGGTATAGTTGAGGACTATAAGGTCTTGCAAGAGGCTTTTTTGTCGTACATGGAAGATATTGATGAGGGTTCGCTAGCAGGAAAAGCGCTAAAACTTAAGGACAATCAAACAATTCCTGACGATTTAGACATGGATGGTGATGATTGTGGTAAGAGTCCGTGGGCTGAAAATCCGTCAATTCCAGTACCGCATCTTGATAACTTGATAAATGTATTCTCAACAAAGGGCGAAGGAGATAAAGGTATAGGCTTGGAGACTGCGATGATTGCTGGAGCTATAACCTTATCTAACTTAAAAGTCGCCCCTTATCATAGCGCGTTCGCGTATAAATGTGCAGTATTTGCTGAAAATTTCTTAATTCCAGTATGCAGTATTATTGGGCTGGATAACTTGGAATCTGAGCTAAAAGATGAAATTGGTGTTATGACGGGTCGTAATATTGGCGATGCTTTATATCCCAAAGATGCCTTGAGTAATGATATCGATTCGATCATGAATGAGGTGGACAGGGTTGTGTCGTTGCATTTTGGTAACAGGTATTCGACTGATCCTACACGATTTGATTTTGCTATAGGTAACTTTAATGGCGTGTTCTCTGAGTTGTTAGGGGAGTCGGATCTGAAACCTGCCGTAAATACCAATTCTTCGCATAGTACATTTTTTGGATCTGGTACCGTAAAAACCCCGAATGGGGCAGAATTGGAAGTAAGGGCTCGAGGTAAGGGTCGTGGCTCGTATTGTAAAAAATTACTACAGACTATAGGTTATTACGATAAACGTTCTCAACCTCTGAAAGATTCGGGGGAATTTCATCCGATCGACCTATATGGTATGACGGTAATTTGTCAAGACAACGAGCAGCTAGCCGATGCCTATGCTGATGCCGTGATTAAGGCTATTAACAGCGGTAAGATTACTCCATATCCAGCTCCAGGACGGAAAAGCGAATGTTTTGTTGTTAAGGGTTCTTCGGATTTTCAGGAGAAGATCCGCCAGAAAATTATCGATAAGATACCAGGCGTTGACATGAAAATGTTCAGTTTTAAGGATAGTAGCAGCGGATTTACTGATGCGAAGATTACAGGATTCTATGAAACTGACGATGGAAGAATTCCGTATGCGCCGTTTGAAGTGCAGTTTTCTACGCCAGATGCTCGTCTGGTGGCTCGTACTGATAAAAAGGCGGCACACTTTTTCTTTAAGCTGCAGAAAATTTACGGCGATTTGGTCAATATGAGTGATGAAACAGCAGAGAAGGTAATTGATATTTGGCAGCGTAAGCAAGACTTCTTTACAAACTGTACTGATGAAGAGAAGGAATCTCATTTAACAAAACAAAGTCGTGATCGCGTTCGTAAATTTTATAAAGTCTATAATAAGATAAACAGTGTGTCCCGCAAGATAGCCAGGCGAGCTATAATTAGTGTATAATTACACTAATGACAACTTACTATACTGACGGCTCTGCTTCACCGAATCCCGGTCCGGGTGGGTTTGCGGTTATTCGTGATCTTCAGCCTTATATTTTGGGATCGGAAGATGGCGACACCACTAATATTCGCATGGAGGGTAAAGCTTTAATTGCGGCATTGAAAGATGCTAATGGAGCGCCGTGTGTGATTTATTCTGATAGTGAATTTTGGATTAACGTGGTCACCAAGTGGGCGCCGGGCTGGGAAAAGCGCGGCTGGACGAAGAAGAGTGGCGAGATTAAAAATCTGGACATTGTGCGTGAATTGTACGAATTATATTCAAACTCTCAGGCGGATTTGCGTTGGGTGCGCGGTCATGAGGGTGACGAAGGGAACGAATTGGCTGACGAATGGGCTAATCGGGCGCGTGAAGGCGAGAGATTGGCTAAATAACTGCTAGCGACATCTGATAAAAATTGCTATACTAGAAAAATGGAAGAAGTGAGGGAAACGACTGATATTTTTTTGTGGGCAAATCAAAATGACGCAAAAAAGAATGATTTACAGATAGAACTGTTCTTATTTAGTAAAAATTACACGCCGTATTTTATGCCGATAAAAGGCGATGTTGAGCAGCAACTCAGACCGTTGTTTTTGTTTGATTATATCAATCAGGTTAATTTGGGTGCGGGCACTGGACTGAGTGTTCGTGATTATGAATTGAGTGAATCGGAAGATAATGTTTTATTGAGAACCGATCTGGAGAAGGTTGGGCGAGCTGAAACGCTGATTCATTTGATTGAGCATGAGCGTCACGATATCGTGGAGTTTTCGGAAACCGAGCACGAATTCAAGCGTATGAAGGGAATTGTGGCGCGATTTACTGACCCGAATAATCCTGACGCAATATTCTACACGGTTAAGTTGATTCAGCAAGGTCAGACTTTGAAGAGTGCGTTGGCTTGGGAATTTTCTGATGGCAAATTTGGTTCATTTAATGCGGAGGTTGGTTTTAAGGTTCCAGACGATAATCAAGTTTTGATTGTCGGTAAAGATATTTTTGCGTTTAATCCTGGAAAATTTGAGCGAATGTTTGGCTATGAATATAAAAAACAGGTGATTGCTGATAAAAAAGTAGCGGAAATTGAGAAGGAATATAAGCTAAGTTTTCCAGAGGGAATGGATCTTAACGCGTTGGTGAAGGAGCGCAAAAAGACGATTAATAAATTGCAGAAATTGGAAATCGGTGCGGTTAAACAGGAAGATGTTCTGGACTATGCTGATGAGATGCAATTGGAATTGATGAGCGATGATAACGGCGCGATTATTATCATGGACGGCAATGATTTGGACATGTTCGTAAATCTCATCAATGAGGATTATATCGAGAGTAAAATCACGGGCAAGCGTTACGAAATTAAGTCGAAGAAGCTGCTCGGCGAGCCAGAAGGCGAACCGCCACGGGGCTAAAATGGATCAAGAATTAGCGCTGGATATTCTGCTTAGCGGTCGGTCAGCGTTACTGACCGGTGCGGCTGGAACGGGTAAAACTCACCTGTTGAATAATTTTATTGCGCAGGCGCGAAAACGGGGTAAAAAGGTGTCGGTAACAGCGACAACTGGTCTGGCGGCAACGCACCTTGGGGGCAATACAATTCACAGCTGGAGTGGCATTGGTGTGAATGATCATTTGCCGAACAATTTTTTTGAACGATTGTCAAAAACGCGGCGTGATGTGATTTCTAAAACTGACGTGTTGATCATTGACGAGATTTCAATGCTTCACGATTTTCGGCTGGATATGATTGATAAAGTTTTACGAACCGTCAGGGAAAATAATCGGCCGTTTGGTGGCATTCAGTTGGTGATGAGCGGCGACTTTTTCCAATTGCCGCCAGTGAATCGCCCAAATGAGCAGGGCGGCGGTTTTGTGGTTTATTCTGATGCTTGGCAAGAACTCCAGCCAGCGGTTTTATATTTGGAGCGACAGTATCGTCAGAATGATGATCGGCTTTTGGAGATTCTGACCGCTCTAAGAACTGGCGATGTTAGGCGACGTCACGTCGAGGCGTTGTTGGCGCGCACGGAAATTGAGCCGCCAGATGGTGATATTACGGAACTACACACCGTAAACGTTGATGTCGATGATATCAATATTCAAAAATTGGCGGAATTGCCGGGAGAAGAGCGTTCGTATCAGCAAACGACGACGGGCTCGAAAATTTATGTAGAGAATCTGCAAAGGTCGGTCCTGGCACCAGAAAATTTGGTGATTAAGCTGGGCGCGTTAGTGATGGCGGTTAAAAATTCGCCGCAAAAATTATATGCCAATGGAAGTATTGGCACGGTGGTTAATTTCGAGCCGTTGACGGAATATCCGGTTGTTGAATTTCGAGACGGTCGTCGGGTGACGATGGTACCGGATGTTTGGGAATTGCGGGACGGAGAGCGTAAACGAGCGAGTATTTCTCAGGTTCCGCTGCGTTTGGCGTGGGCTATAACGGTTCACAAAAGTCAGGGAATGACACTGGATGCGGCTAAGATTGACCTGAGAAAGGCGTTTGTTGAAGGTATGGGTTATGTGGCTTTGAGTCGCGTGCGAGATTTGGACAATTTGTATCTATACGGAATTAACCGTAGGGCGCTGGAAGTTTCTCCTGACGCGTTGGCGATTGACCAGGTTTTGAAGCAGGCAAGTAGAGAGTCTGCTGAGAGATATTAATAGCGTCGGCTTATAC
>JANDWE010000051.1 GCA_024330325.1 Candidatus Nanosynbacter colneyensis
TCTCAATTGCTTCATTTTTCAATTGATGAGCGGTTTTTGCAACTGGTTTTTCTACTTTTTGCGGAGCGACGGCGACAATCGGATTGCTATTTATAGCCAGAGGTTGGCGCTCTTTTCGCAATTTAGTGTCAACGCTAAGAGGTCTTTGCTGAGCGCGACGAGTAACGGGGTGAGTTTCGGCCGGGCGGTTAATAGCAATTTTCTGAGGAGCTGGCTTGCTGACAATTGGTGTAGAAAACTTCTTCACAGCGACATGTTGCTTCACGTCGACGCGAGCCTTCTGGGGTTTGGCAGCCAATGGCGTACGCTGCGGCATTTTAACATGCCGACGATTCAACGTGCTGGATTTTTGAACGTGTGCGGCGTGAATATTTGACACGGATGTGCCACGCTTACTGATTGATTGTTCTTTTTTTATCTCAGTCTCTTTCACATCAATACCATCCATTACCATTCCGGTAATAGTATTGTAAGCTCGTCCATTGATAACCACGTAGTTTTTACTTGCCATTAATCCCCCTAATGTTTATTCCTGTATATTATATTACAAATCGCCTAAGGTTTTTTCAAGTGTAAAAATATGTTATAATTTCCGTAATTATGTACCAGAAAAAGAATCGCACTAAAGAGCTCGCACGGCGGACCTTTGTGTACACGCTGATGACATTATCACTTATAATTCTTCTTACGTTTTTGACGTTTAGAATGCTCGGCTATACGTTTGATCCAAACACGAAAGAATTGCAACAAACTGGACTTGTCCAATATGAATCACATCCTGGCGGGGCGCTGGTTTATGTTGACGATATGGAGCTGCGCCGCACTCCGACGAAAAGCACCGTTCTTCCTGGCAAGCACACTTTTTCGATGAAATTGGATAAATACGAACCGTGGCAAAAAACGTTGAACATCAAGTCCGATACCGTTACGAATTTGAATTACGCCAGGTTAATTCCGACAAAACGCGAAACCACCGAAGTAAAAACGTTCGATTCATTGCAATCCGTTTCTCTGTCGCCAGCTGGTAATTTCTTGATGGGATTTGGCATTAAGGATAAAACTCCGATTTTGACAATTGGCGACATTCGCGACACAAACAAAGATAAGGAAAAGTTCACGGAACATGCATTAAGCACGAGCGTTTTGGCTGGCTATTCCCTGTCTTCTGACAATCATACATTTACCGTGTCGGAGTGGGACCGCGATTCTCGTTATGCGTTAGTGAAGCATTCGTATCCGGCAGAAAATAATGCTACGGGCGTGCAGTGGCTGGTTTTTGATAGAGAAAATCCAGAGAAAATTATTGATGTAACAGCGATGACCGGTTTTGGAATTAAGCAAATCGGCTTTGCGGGGACTGGCGCGCACACGGCTTACGCCTTGCAGGAAACTGGCGAATTGAGACGAGTTGATCTTGATAGCTCGACAATTTCCAGCCCAATTTTAGTTGGTGTCGAATCTTTCAAGCTTTACGGCGACGATCGTTTGTCCTACCTGGCTGTTATTGACGGTAAAAAAGTGGCAGGAATTTGGAAACGAGATTGGAA
>JANDWE010000033.1 GCA_024330325.1 Candidatus Nanosynbacter colneyensis
ATACTCATCTTCAATCTCTTGATCCAAAATCTCTTCAATCACGTCTTCCAACGTAATAATTCCCAGCTCCGTCTCATCGTCCATCACCACAAACAAATGATTCCGCGTTTGAATGAATCGACTTAAGACCGTGTCCAGACGCGACCTCTTATCAATATCATAAATTTTATCGCGGTACAATTGGCTAATTGGCAACGGCAAATCCTTCCCAACGACATCCTTCACATATAAAACTCCGACCAATTCCCCGTCAGATTGAACTGGAATTCGCGAATGCCCAGCGTGCTTAATCTGAGCTAGTAGAGTCGCGTCCAGTTCGTCATCCAAATCCACGACAAAAACCTCGCTCATCGGCGTAACCAAATCGCCAGCCGTCTTTTTACTAAACTGCAGCGCTCCTGCCGCAATTCGGCTTTCGTCATAATCAACCGGACTATCCGACCTAATGGCGTGCTCGTGAATGATCTCCTCCAGCTCCTGGTGAGAATACAATTGCGGTGTTTCCTTGCCCAGCCAGCGATTCAACAATTTCGACATCGGCTGAGCAAGCGGCCAAAATAGCACGTAAATCACATCAAGCAACCAAAAGAAATATCGCACAAATCGATATCCACGCTGCGAAAAAATCGCCTGTGGCAAAATCTCGCCAAACATCGTGATAAGAAGCGTCGCAATCAAACCGCCAACCACGCCATTCGTCATATTGCCAAGCAAAATCGACATCGCGGTATTCACGCCGACGTTGCCGAGCAAAATACAGAAAATCAAATAATAGCCGTCTTTCCGATATTGATACACTCGCGCCGCAATTTTGTCGCCCTGCCTGGCCTTTCGCCTCAAGTCATCAGGCCGCGCCATCATTAGACCAATATTCAGACCGGAAAACAGTCCAGAAAGCGCCAATAGAACGGCCGCCGCCAACCATAATAAAATATCAGACATAATTACAACCTCTACTCTGAATCGCAGCTAAAAATAGCCTGCCAGAAAATAACTCCAATAAAAAATCCATATCTTTAATTATAGCAAATTCTACCAGCCGCCGCCTCCGCCGCCGCCTCCGCCGCCGCCAGCGAATCCGCCGCCAGATGAACCGCCAGAAGTTGAAGAATAATCACTAGCATGGCCAGCCGCCGTCGACAAACCGCTTAGTCCAGACGAAAACGCCACAGCATTGAACATGCCTTGCCCAACGTACCAATCTGGCGCCTCGCCAACTTGCTCGTAATATTTGCCCATTTGCTTGCTCCAATTTTTCTCTTGTCCAAACAACACAGCGTAAGGTAAAACTCTTTCGTATAATTTAACAAGTTGTTTTCCGTCATTCACATCAACAATTATTTTTTCCGCACCCTCAGGACTTTGTAGAATATTCAAGCGCTCAGCTTCAGCTACACCGATATACATTTTCAATCCCTCCAAATATCGCCTCAAACTTAAACCGTCATCAGTCAGCGACCAACCTCTGGACGCGAAAGCAAGTATAATTGACATAACAAGGAGCATCGGCGACAAAAACAAAACAGCCAACACAAGAACTCGCTTAAACCACC
>JANDWE010000098.1 GCA_024330325.1 Candidatus Nanosynbacter colneyensis
TTTGGTGTTTCAACAATCACTCTGCTGCTCATTAGCTCCATTTCCTATTTCCTATCACTATTCATCCACCACGCCACCAGCGCAGAGCAACTCGTTGCCGCCGTCTCTTCGGGGATGATGTTTGGCTTAGGAATCGCAATTTGGGCATTTTACTTTCGACGACAACCAGGAACTTCATTATGGCTTCCACGCAATTTTGCAGAATATTTAAACAAGCGCACCAAAAAAACCAAAAATTCCATAGAAAGCTTTGCTCTGGGAATAATTAGCGTTATTGCAGAAATCATATTTATTATCGCGCCAATTATAGCCGCCAGTCTGGCTATTATCACCCTACCAAACCCCTTCTTGCAAATCATCAGCATAGCGATCTACGTCATTGTATCCACACTGCCGTTGTTTGTTGTTATCATATTAATCGGCAGCGGGCGCAGCATCTCTAATTTACAACGTTGGCGGGAAGACCATAAGAGATTTTTGCAATTCGCCAGCGGCGGTAGCTTATTAATTTTGGCAGCATTCCTATTTGTCGACCGCGTTATTGGCGTCATTAGCTACGGAGGCAATTTATGGTAAAGCCGGGTCAAATTGACGTCATCAAACAAGGAAAGCGACCGCCAGAGGAGTTCAGCCCAGACAAGCTCCACAATTCCATAATTGCCACCTGCCTAAGCGTTCGTACACCAGAGGGTCAAGCTCAAGACATCGCAAAAACCGTCACTCTGGGCGTTATGAATTGGTGCGAAACTCATCCAGAAATAACCTCTGCCGATATCCGCCGCCAAGCACAACGCATTATGAAAACTCTACATCCTGACGCAGCCTATTTATATAAAAATTATAAAACCATAATTTAGGAGATTTGATGTCGCAAAAACCAACTTTTGACTATGACTATATCGTAATTGGTAGCGGCGCTGGCGGTTCGCCCGCAGCCAGCATATTAGCAAGTGCCGGAAAAAAAGTTGCTGTTGTAGAAAAATCAACATTCGGCGGGGAATCGCCAAACTGGGGAGATGTACCAACTGGATTCTTAACTCACGCTCTTAACGTTTATCAAACAGCCAAAGATGCCGCTAAGTTTGGGTTGCGCACTAACTCGGTTGGGTATAATTACCCTTCTCTGCTCTCCTGGAAAGACAAAGTTGTAAAGAGAACTGGAGCTGGCGGCAATCGCTATTATTACGAAAAGCAAGGCATTAGTGTTTTTGCTGGCAATGCACATTTCTTGAGTCCGAACGAAATAGCCATCAATCGCAGACATTTGTCCGCTCGCAAATTTCTCATTGCAACTGGATCTGATTGGCAAATTCCAGAAATACCTGGGTTAAGCGCCGCTTCTTACTACACTCCAAAAACTATTTTTAGCTTGAAGCGACCACCAAAAACCATGTTCATTGTTGGCGCGGGAGCTAAAGCACTAGAATTGGCACACATCTTCTCCACCCTGGGAACAAAAGTTTACGTAGCAGAGAAATCGTCCAGAATATTATCAACATTTGACCCAGAAGTCAGTGTTTTAGTTACGAATGACGCAAAAAATCGCAATATTTCAATCTTAGCTCGCACTAATATTATCGCTATACAAAAATCGTCCATACAAAAGCGCGTCACTTTTCTGCAGGGGCGAATAGAGAAATCTGTACGCGTTGATGAGATTCTAATTGCCGACCAACAATTGCCTGCGACAGATTTAGGCTTAGAAAACGCTGGCGTAAAATATACCGAAAATGGCATTTTGGTTAATTCTTACCTGCAAACTTCCGCTCGGCATATTTTTGCCGCAGGAAATGTAACTGACGCTAATATCCAAACCCACACAGCTTTAGCGCAGAGTCGTATTGCGGCTCATAATTTGCTACATAATAATAAGATTAAATTCAATGATTCCCCACGATTACAAGTTGCATTTACTCAACCTGAAATAGCTCAAATTGGAATGAATGAATACGATTGTAAGGCGAAAGGAATAAGCGCAAAAATAGCAATTGTTCCGCTCACAACTACAGTACGCAGCAATATTACCGACCAGCGAATAGGTTTTGTGAAATTGATCGTTGATAAGAAGCGAGTTGTCGTAGGCGGAACGATCGTCGGACCGCACGCTAGCGATATGGCAGCCGAGCTAGCCCTGGCCGTTCGACATAAAATTACCAGCGAAGAACTAGCGTCCACTCCGCATTGTTTTACTTCTTGGTCAGAAGCCGTGCGAATTGCCGCCGGAAAACTTCTATAATTACCTCTGATGCGCTATAATAAGTCTCACGGGGGCGTAGCTCAGGGGTTAGAGCAGTCGGCTCATAACCGATTGGTCGCTGGTTCGATCCCAGCCGCCCCCACCATTTCAGAGTAAAAATCCAAACCCTCGCCTTCTTGGGCGATTTTACGCCCACGCTCGAACCTATTTGATCACAAAGTAGCTGCGCTGAAAAAGATCAGGGCAAAGCCCTGTTCGGCAAGTCGCCAGCGCCCCGACCCGCCGAAATTCTTTAAGTGAGGACTAAATGGATATTGTATAGGTCTTATGAATACCTACAAATATCCATATGTATTTA
>JANDWE010000071.1 GCA_024330325.1 Candidatus Nanosynbacter colneyensis
GGAACGTGTACGGAGATTTGATAATCGCTGAAAGTCGTGGTGCTCAAAATATCAATTCATACACTCAGCGCGACCGCGGACGACCGAAGCGCGACGCTTTCGTGGGAATGCTTCCGCCTAAGCTTGCGCAAATTATGATTAACCTATCTGGCGCAAAACCTGACGATTACCTCTGGGATCCGTTTTGTGGCACAGGAACGGTATTGCAAGAGGCTGCGCTTATTGGCGTGAATGCTTATGGCAGCGATTTGAGCGATAAGATGATATCTTACACGACTGAAAATATGAACTGGGTGGAAAAAACTTTTTCGACAAACACTTTCTGGCAAGCACGTCAGGCTGACGCCACCTCTGTAAAATTAACAAATGAACAGAAGGAGCGGATTTCTCGAATTGTTTGCGAAACATATTTGGGTCAGCCGTTTTCCGCGCCGCCTAGCCCAGAAAAACTTCACGAAGTAGTCGGAAATTGTAATCACATAATTAGCGGTTTTCTGCAAAATATCCGCTCGCAAATTCGCCCAGACACGACACTTTGCATAGCCGTTCCAGCGTGGCAAAATCGCGAAGGTAAATTCACTCATTTGCCTCTGATAAAAAATCTTAAAAAACTTGGATATCAGCAAATTATCGATAAAAATCTTTTATATTACCGTGAAGATCAAGTTGTTGCCAGAGAAATATTAGTATTAAAACCCGCAGATATAGCCAAAACCGCTTGACAACTGGCTTTATTTTCGATAAACTAGAACAGATTGTTTTATAGAAACTATAAGGAGTAAAGAATGTCAAAGGTTAAAGCTGGTGGTTCTAGTAAGAACATCCACAACAATGCTGGTCAACGTCTTGGCGTTAAGCGATTTGGCGGTCAAAAAGTTTCCGCTGGAGAAGTTCTAGTTCGCCAAACTGGTGCCACAAAGATCGCTGGTGACGGCACATATGTTAGCCGTAATTTCACCATCCACGCCGCAAAAGATGGTGTAGTTGGCTTCAAGTCAGTTAAGAAAACCAAGTTTACCGGCAAATCAGAACGCCGAACGCAAGTTGTTG
>JANDWE010000074.1 GCA_024330325.1 Candidatus Nanosynbacter colneyensis
GGTTTGGCACGTGATGGTAAGAGCCAATTGTTTGACGGTCGCACCGGTGAACCGTTTGAGGAGCGAACAACAGTCGGTGTGATGCACATGATTAAATTGCACCATATGGTTTCTGACAAGATTCACGCCCGCTCAACTGGTCCATACACGATGGTTACTCAGCAGCCACTTGGTGGTAAAGCACAAAACGGTGGTCAGCGCTTCGGTGAAATGGAGGTTTGGGCATTGGAAGCTTATGGCGCCGCCGCAACCTTGCAGGAAATGTTGACAATTAAGTCCGACGACGTTTACGGTCGTGCAAAGGCTTACGAGTCAATCATTAAGGATGAGCCGATTGTTGGTCCAAAACTTCCAGAGTCCTTCAACGTGTTGGTTAAGGAGCTTCAAGGTTTGGGTCTTCGAGTTGACTTGGTTGACGACGAGGCTGCAGTTGACGCTGAGCATGTTATCGCTTCAAGTGGCCCAGAAGATAAAACCGTTGCCGCTGATGACGAGGAAGAAGAAACATACTTGGACGAATCAGATGACATCGGTGAAATTGACGATGGTATGAGCGTGCAAGATATTGATGAAGTAGAAGAAATAAAGGAGGACGCGTAAGATGGCAAATTCTGCATTTAACGCAACGGGCATCAGCGATTTTGACGCGGTTCGTTTGGCGGTAGCTAGCCCAGAAGATATTCTGAAATGGAGCTACGGCGAAGTTTTGAAGCCAGAAACAATTAACTATCGCACACAAAAGCCAGAACGCGACGGATTGTTCTGTGAGCGAATCTTTGGTCCAGTTAAGGATATTAATCCACACGACTCAAAGCTTAAGGGTGTACGTTCACGCGAAGCTGCTGTCGATAAGAATGGCGAATTAGTCACTAAGTCAATCGTTCGTCGTGAGCGAATGGGCCACATTCAATTGGCAGTGCCAGTTGCGCACATTTGGTTTATGCGCGGCACTCCAAGCGCAATGAGCCAGCTGCTTGGTATGACGGTTCGTAATATTGAGAAAATCGTTTACTTTGCAACTTACGTTATCTTAAATGTTGACGAAGCGACTCGCGATCAATATTTGGCAGATTTGGAAGCGGAAACTGATTTGGCTCGTAAGGCTATCAAAATCCGCTACGAAAAAATGGCTGAAGAAGATGGCGCTGACGTTAAGCAATTAGCTAAAGAGCAGAGCCGTGAAGTTGAGGAATTGGAAGAATCTTACGTTGGTAAGAAATCTCAATTGGAGAGCTTGAATTTCGGCGCTTTGATCTCAGAGAGCGAATATCGCAACTTGCCAGAAGAATATGACGAATTGATCGAAGTTGGCATGGGTGCTAGCGCGGTCAAAGAACTTTTGGACAAGATTGAGTTGCCAAAGCTCATTGCCGAATTGACTGAAGAAGTTGAAACTGCAAAAGGTCAGCGACAGAAAAAGTTGCTAAAGCGCTTGAAGATGCTCGAAAGTATGGAATCTGCTGGCATTAAGCCGTCCAGCTTGTGCATGACGGTTCTACCAGTTATTCCTCCAGATCTTCGTCCAATGGTGGCGTTGTCTGGTGGTCGATTTGCGACATCTGATTTGAATGATTTGTATCGCCGAATTATCAACCGAAACAACCGCTTGAAGAAGTTGATTGAGCTTAACGCACCAGAAGTTATTCAGCGCAATGAAAAGCGCATGCTTCAGGAAGCTGTTGACGCTTTGATTGACAACTCAGCATCACGCGGTCGCGCAGTCAGCTCGACTGGTGGTCGCCGCAGCTTGAAGAGCTTGAGCGATATGCTAAAAGGTAAGCAAGGTCGCTTCCGTCAGAACCTTCTTGGTAAGCGTGTTGACTATTCTGGTCGCTCGGTTATCGTGGTTGGTCCAAAATTGAAGATTAACCAATGTGGTTTGCCAAAGCAAATGGCGCTGGAATTGTTCAAGCCGTTCGTGATTAGCTGGTTAATTAAGAACGAATTTGCGCACAATATTCGCTCGGCTTCACGTCTAATTGAAGCTGGCGAAGCGGTAGTTTGGGACGCGCTGGATTCAGCAATTGAAGGCAAGTACGTGTTGCTTAACCGCGCACCAAGTTTGCACCGTTTGTCAATTCAAGCCTTCCAGCCGGTTTTGGTTGAAGGAAAAGCTATTCAATTGCACCCGCTAGTTTGTGCTGGATTTAACGCCGACTTCGACGGTGACCAGATGGCTGTTCACTTGCCGCTATCAAAAGAAGCTCAGGCCGAAGCTCGCGAATTGATGAGCGCAACTGCCAACTTGTTGAAGCCTGCCGATGGTGCGCCAGTGCTGCACATTTCGCAGGACATCGTGCTTGGTAACTATTACTTGACTTACGACAAGCCACAAGCTCAGACTGATAAGGTTAAAACTTACAGCTCTGTTTACGAAGCAGAAATGGCGTATGACAATGGCGTAATTCACTTGCAAACCCCAATTCGTATCTTTGCGAAAGGTAAAATGCGTGAAACAACTTTGGGTCGTGTCTTCTTCAATGAGATTCTGCCTGAAGATTTCCCATACGATAACAATGTCCAGACCAAGAAGCAGCTTAAGAAGGTGTTGGCGCAAATCTTTAACAAGTACGGCGCCGAGGAAACCGCTAAGATTGCAGACCGCATGAAGGGTCAAGCTTTCCGCTTTGCTACGGTTGCGGCTGTGTCGACTGGTATGACCGACTACGTCCACTTCGAAGAAATCCCTCAGTTTGTGGCTGAAGGTGACGCTAAGGCGGCTTTGATTTCTGAGCAATTCGACCAAGGTTTGATTACTGAGGAAGAGCGATACAACTTGACGGTTAGTGCATGGCGAAACGTCGACAATAAGATTACAGCATTCCTGAAAGATCAATTGGCACACATGGACACCAGTATTTCTATGATGGTCAACTCTGGTGCTCGTGGTGATATTTCCAACGTGAAGTTGGCGAGCGCGATGATTGGTGTTCAGATGGACGCAACCAACCATGAGATTGAGCTTCCAATCCGCAGCTCTTACACGGGCGGTTTGTCTAGCCTTGAGGCCTTTATCGCAACCCGTGGTGCACGTAAGGGTCTTATTGACACGGCGCTTAAGACTGCCGACTCAGGTTACTTGACTCGTCGTTTGGTAGACGTTGCACAAGATGTCTTCACCGTTGAAGATACTGATGGCGACGATGAAGGTTACGCAATTTACCGATCAGAAACCGAAGAGACAATGATCGACTTCTCAAACCGTTTAGCTGGTCGTTATGCCGCTGAAACAATTCCAGGTCACGTCAATAAGAACGAATTGATCACGCGTGAAATCGCAGATTCAATTGATGACGACGAAAGCATTGAAAGCGTTAAGATTCAGTCTGTATTATCAACAAATAACCTTAACGGTATTCCACAGCGAAGTTACGGTATTGATATGTCGACTGGTAAATTGGTTGGCAATCATCAGCCAGTCGGTGTTATCGCCGCTCAGTCAGTTGGTGAGCCGGGTACTCAGTTGACGCTTCGTACCTTCCACAACTCTGGTGTTGCTGGTGGTGACATTACCCAAGGTCTTCCTCGTGTTGAAGAATTGTTTGAAGCGCGCACGCCAAAGGGTCAAGCATTCATTACGGAAGTTGCTGGTTTGGTTGACGTTTGGGAAGATGGAAAGAAGTACATCGTTCAAATTACACCAGAATCTGGCAAGGTTGAGCGTTTGCCATTGGAGGGCCGAACTGTTGTGGTCAAGGCTGGCTCAAGCGTTAAGGCTGGCGATGTCTTGGCAACTGGCGAGAGCGACACTCGACCTTTGATCGCGCCATTTGATGGTGTGATTGAGTCGGCTGAGGATACTTTGGTGATCGCAGCAGAGGCTGCTTCGCCAACTCGCTACGAAATTCCAGGCAATATGCAGTTGGTCGTTAAGGCAAACGATATTGTCGAAGCTGGTGATCGATTGACAGCTGGATCATTGAACTTGCATGATTTGATGCGACTTAAGGGTGTTGAGGCAACTCAACGCTACATCATCAACGAAGTTCTGCGAATTTACGCCGCTCAGGGTCAGGACGTGGCTGACAAGCACTTGGAGATTATTGTTCGCCAAATGTTTAGCCGCGTGCAAATCGAAGATGCTGGTGATAGCGAATTTGTGACTGGTGACATCGTTTCTAAGGCCGCTGTAGTCAATGCGAATAAGCAATTGGCTGCTGAAGGCAAGAACTTGATTAGCTACACGCAATTGCTACTCGGTATCACGAAGGTGTCAATCTGGAGCGACTCATGGCTATCAGCCGCATCCTTCCAGGATACTACTCGCGTCTTGATTAACGCTGCTGTATCTGGTCGAGCCGACCACTTGCACGGTTTGAAGGAAAACGTCATCATCGGCCGCAAGATTCCAGTAGGAACTGGCGCTGTCGAAGAAGATGAAGAATTCGAAACACCGAGCGAAGACGAATTCGTCGAAGAGGAAGTTGCTGCTTAATAAGTAGGCTTCGTAACTACAGAAACCGCCTCAATTCCGGGGCGGTTTTCTATTGATTATTTACAAGAAAGGTTGTATAATACGCGTACACTAAATGAAGGTGAAATGTTCAGTTTGATTGTTAAGAAATGGAGACTCGATTGTGAGCGAACTATTTATAGCCAAGACTATGCCTGAAAAGGATTGGAGTCAAGTGTCAAAGCCAAATGGTTGGAATAATGTCGCTTGCGGGCGAATCATAACAGATAACAATTTGGGAGTTTATGTAGCCGATGCTCGTCAAGGAGATGCTAACGGGAAAGCTACGATAATCTTGCCTCAGTGGTCTGATGGCACGCTACATAATCCATTGTCTCAGGAGCGGGCAAAAGCCACCGCAGCTATAGAAGGCGGTGTGGTGATATATGTAGATAACCCAGGTGTTGAACTTGATTCACCGGAGATGACTAAGGATATTAAGCAAGCACTTCTGTCGGGGGATTTTAAGCCTGGTGCCATAAAACAGTGGGATGCTATTGCTCAAGGATTGGATTATGCTGGTCTGGATTTTGATTCGGTTAGTCGTGTCCTGGGAGCTTCGCTTGGTGCTCATGTTGCGTCGGCTATTGTGCATACCGCACCGGAAGAAGTCCATCTGGAGCGGATGGACTTATGGGAGACGGCTGGTCTTAAGAAAGAGAATAATTTTTTACAGTTTGCTGCCAATTTTATGATGCACGGCGGTGACGGGTACGCGGATATATTGAAAGATAATCCCGAATGGGTTGCTTATCTAAGAGACACTAATGGCGCAAAGGAATTGGCTAAGATTGCGATTCGTCGAACGGCTGGACTGTTTTATTATCCGTGGGCTATTAATCGTCATGATATCGAAAATACGATTATTGAGGCTAAGAATAGAAAAAACCCAGCAATTGACGGAGATACCGCTTTAACTATCTTAAACGGCACAGAAAGTAAAGTCAGCCCAAGCGAATTAAATAATCGCTTAGCAACGCAACTAGCGCTGAACGGATTTCGTCGAGTTGTCAGACTGGAATCTGAAGGCGGCGTGCATGTATCGCAGGATAATATCGGATGGTGGACTGAGGCGGAGCTTTTACTTTAAATTGATTTTTTATAGGGAAAAAAGTTATATAATAATTGATGACTTAGTTCAATATGGAGAACTTGGTACTTCTCCTAAATGGTGCGGTAAGGATAGGTTTGGGATATGATAATACGTATGACGAATATACGCCGCTCATAAATGCCGTAAGCAACGTAATAAACAATTAAAGGAGGTTTTATGCCAGTATATAACAAACTTGTCCGCGATAAAATTTTGGAAATCATTAAGACTAACGGGCAAAAGCCAACTCACAAAATACTTACAGCAGAAGAATATGCCGTGGAGCTTACAAAAAAGCTAGTCGAAGAAGTTGAGGAATATAAAAAAGATAAAAATACTGATGAGCTTGCCGATATCATGGAAGTAGTCTATGCTCTCGCAAGCCTGCATAACTGTACCGCGGAAGAATTAGAAAAAATTCGCGCAGAAAAAGCAGAAAAACGCGGCGGCTTTGAAAAGAGAATATTTCTAATGGAGGTGGCGGATTAGGGCAAGTATGTGCGACAAGCTATGTCTATTTTGTGCAAGGAATTCATCCCTGACAATGAGTATCCTGTTTTTGTATAAATAAGTTGCGTAACTCAAAGGACTCTATGTTGCTCATCTACTTTTTTTCTGGATTGGCTTCTTAAGTCTGATCCTTTAGACTCTGAGTCTGGACAGTGATTTTACTTTTACGAAATCTGTGCTAGAATAGATATAGAGTTTCCTCTTTTCGGAGTGCGCGGTGGTTTGAATGTGTACAGACTGCAATCTCGGCGGAAAAGGTATAGACACGGAGAGGAGTTGCTGAATCCAAACCGTAAGGCGAATTGCCATAATTAGTAAATCAACCAAGGAGAAATTGGATGCCAACAATCAACCAATTGGTGCGCAAACCGCGCCAAACGGCTAAGAAAAAGTCCAAGTCGCCAGCACTAGGTCGTATTCATAACGCCCTAAAAACACGTTATTACGACCAGAACGCACCGCTTAAGCGTGGTGTTTGTGTGCGTGTGACGACTAAGACGCCAAAGAAACCAAACTCAGCTTTGCGTAAAGTTGCTCGTGTTAAATTGAACAACGGCTATGAAGTTTGGGCGTACATCGGTGGTGAAGGTCACAACTTGCAGGAACACGCTGTGGTCTTGATCCGCGGTGGTCGTGTGCCTGACCTTCCGGGTGTGCGTTATCACATCGTACGCGGTGCACTTGACCTTCAAGGTGTCAATAACCGTAAGAAGGGCCGCTCTAAGTACGGTACAAAGAAAGGGGATAAATAATCATGCCTCGTAAAGTTACCAAGAAGTTGCAGCGTGAACTTAAGCCTGATCGCCGATACCAAAGCGTACTAGTTCAGCGTTTGATCAACAAGTCAATGCTAGACGGTAAGAAATTGGCGGCTGAGCGTGCTGTTTACGCAGCCCTAGAAACTGCCGCTAAGAAATTGGATTCTGAAGATCCATTGGCAGTGTTTGAAAAAGCATTGAAGAACGTTAGCCCAAGCTTCGAGGTTAAATCTCGCCGTGTTGGTGGTGCTAACTATCAGATTCCATTCCCAGTTCAGGGACATCGTCAATTGCACTATGCGTTTAGTTGGCTAGTTCAAGCAGCCCGCGCTCGTAGTGGAATGCCATATTCACAGCGATTGGCGTTGGAAATTGTTGACGCTTACAATGAAGCTGGTGCTGCCTTCAAGAAGAAGGAAGACACCCACAAGATGGCTGAAGCTAACCGCGCCTTTGCGCACTTTGCCCGCGGCTAATCATTGCCCGAAAGCAAAATCAGAAAATCGCTCTAAACAGGGCGATTTTTTGGTATAATAGAAAAAATTAGGAGGGAAGATGGCGAGTTTTTCGTTTGATATTGTGTCAGAGATTGACAAGGCTGAGATGAATAATGTTTTCATGCAGGCCGAAAAAGAAATTCAAGGGCGTTATGATTTTAAGGGGACGAGCGCGGCAATTGATTGGCTGGACGATAAAAAGGGTCTGAAAATTACCGGCGACAGCGATTGGCAAGTTGACGCCGTGCTAGACATTGTGCGTAAGAAATTGGCGGGGCGTGGTCAATCAAGTAAAGTTCTGGATTTATCAAAAGAGAAAGTTGTTTCGAACTTGAAAACGACTTGGGAAATTCCGTTCAAGCAAGGTCTTGATCAGCCGACGGCGAAGCAGATTGCCGCTGATATTCGTGCTAATGCGCCGAAAGCTAAGCCGCAAATTCAGGGCGACCTCGTTCGTGTTACCTCTGCATCGAAGGATGAGTTGCAAAAAGTTATTAGTTTATTGCGAGAAAGTGATTATGACACACCTTTGCAATTTGTAAATTATCGTTAGGATTGGAGCAGTATGAATCAGAAGTCAATGAAGAAATTAAAAATTGTAGCCATCGTTCTGGGCGTAGTTTTCTTAGTCTCTGTTATAGTTGGGCTGATTGTCGTTAATAATAACCGCTCTTCCGGAGTTAGTAAAACCGCAAAAAAGAAGATTCAGAAGATTTTTGCCGAAGAAGATGCTAAGAATTTGCAAAAAGTCGTTTCCAAATACGGCTATTCGATTCGGTATGACAAGAGTATTTTTACTGGCGAAGGTCACGTCTTAAATAGTGATTCTAACGAAAAGCAGTATAGCGCCACCACGTATGCTGATGATGAGCTGAAAGAAAGTCGCGCTTATGCGATTTTGCGATTGAATTTCCGAAAAGGCTCAGAAAAGCCGAAGGAGGAAGAAGAGAAGTTCTCGTTTAGGAAGATTATGCCAGACTTCTCAATCATAACTTCGCGCAAAAAAGCTTATTTTGATCGATCAACGATGCCCGAGGAATACAAGGACACGAAGAAATATTCAGATTTGGATTTAATGCTTCAGGGCGATATTAACAAGCAGAAGAAGGATAATCCGAACTTAAAATATCACACCAGCGATGTGACGATTTCTGGACGTAAGTTTAAGAAGATGGTCGTTGACTACGGAAGCACTATTGACGGCAAGTGGCAGAAAACCGGCGAAAAAATAACTTATTTAACGATTCAGAATGGCAGACCGTACTGGATGACGATTTTTGCATTGAGCAAGAATTCGTACACGCAACCATATATTGACCAGATGGAGGCGCTGGTTCCTAAGGTTACTTTCCAGAATCCAGATAGTAGCTACTTGGTTAGGGCTGATGGCAACAATGAGGCGCAAGTGGCTTCCGCTATGATAGCTAAGACCGAAACTAAGGCAGAAAATTTCTCAGAAGATAAAGACACTACGAATACTTTGGATGAACTAGACGAAGATTCTGTTATTAAAGTGGTGGCAAGGAATCAAATTGCTACGGTTCGCGTAGGAACATATCGTTGTGCTGATATGATTTATACGGCACAGAATGGTGCGAGCATGCAGTTGAATGGCTTATGTACGGGTGGAATTGGTAGTGGATCGATTGTTTCTGATGACGGCTACATTGCTACAAACGGGCATGTTACTGAGGTTTCGAACCAAAGTATGATCATGGGGCTCAACACGCAAGAGAACATGAATAAATATATAAAGTTTGTGGTAGATGCGGGCTATGTGACTCGAGAGACGCTTCGGGATTTGGCAAATAAGGCTGATGGCGGCGATCAGAGTGCGCAAGCGGCAATTCTCGGTCTTATCAATCAGGTTCCTGCCGATAATATACGTTCGCAAAACGATCGATACGATTACGTTATCCAGACCTCAAGCGAACCTATTGCGCGCGAAGATGACGGTTCGGGCAATCTTAAGTGGAAAAAGACGAAGACTAATATTCCAGCCAAGAAAATTGACGCGGAAGTTGATTTGAAGGGTCGCGGGATGGATCTGAATAGCGACAAAAGTGATGTGGCGATTCTGAAGGTTGAAGGGCGATTTCCAGCGGTGGAATTGGGTGATAGTTCTAAGGTTTCCAGAGGTGATCGAGTGACGGCGATTGGTTATCCAGCAATTGTCGATGACGGCGTAAATACGAAGAAGA
>JANDWE010000148.1 GCA_024330325.1 Candidatus Nanosynbacter colneyensis
GTACACGCTCAATGTAGATCGTGTAATCGATTCGATGAAGGAAATATGATTGGCTACACAAGATTCATGCTTAAAACTTATGGCGAAGATATCGTTGACCTGTTGGAAAGTATGAAAAAGCCCTACAAATGGACTGACGGAGAGCTAGAGATTCTAATTAAAGACATCAAAAGCAAAGGAGAATAAATGTTTATTTTAATTTGGATAATAATCGTCATAGTCTTGCTAATTTTCGTAGCAATATCCGAGTACGAAATCGCAAAACAAGACGCGGAATGGATGAAGGAGGAAAAGAAATGGAAAAAGAAGTAAAGCCTTATTACGAGGATGACTATCAATCACTAGACGAGATGAGTACCATCGACCTTCTAGAGATAAAGAAGCCGCACACTAAAAAGAAACTCACTCGTGCCATGATTAAAGCACGAAGAAAGAAAGGTCGGAAATGAAGACTGGTTGATTTATTTTGGAGTTGACCCGTCCGATACAAATGAAAGCTAAATGTACCCTACGGGGGTAAGGAGGAAACAATGTCAGGAACCAAGCAGGGCGGATTGAAAGCCGCTCAGAAAAACTTAGCGAATAACCCTAACTTCTATGCTGAAATCGGACGAAAGGGCGGATCGGTAGGCGGCAAAAAAGGTTTTGCACTTAATCCAGAACTGGCACGTATTTGCGGTGCAAAGGGCGGCCGAATCAGCAAACGCAGATCTAAGCAAGACATTGAGTTGGCTGAATTTGAAAAAACCGCGCCGTACGGCAGATGTAGCATGTGTAATTTAGCACTCATCAAATCTGACGCTGAGCGAAATGACTATCCAGACATGCACGAAAACTGTATGTATGAGAGGTTTGGAGATTAAGGCGTCGTGACTAAAAAAGCACTTCGCAAGAAGCAGCGCCGCAAGCGTAATAAACTGGAGGCTACGTAATGTCCCTGATGAATTGCACATTCACCGTTCGCTGGAGCGACGAGAAAAACGAACCGCATGCGAAAACCTACGCTACCGAAGATGATGCTAAGAGAGCTAAAAAATGGCTACTCGAGCATGGCGTTCGGAGCGTAGACATCGCGGTCAAGATAAATAATAAGCCGGCCGGTAGTTTGGAAGACGGCGATAAGCCGTCTGAGACTGAGGCTGAGCAGAAAGGATTTTGGTGGGAGAAGTGATTGACGACAATCAATTCGACATATTCCAGTGGGCGAACTGGGCTGATGCTAATAAGAAAGATCTGCTCATCGACCTGTTCATTTTCAATAAAAACTTTACGCCATACGTGTTACCACTGAAAACATCGACCATAGAAGATCAAATGCGATCGCTATTTCTTTACGACATGATCAATTTTGTGGAGACTGGAGCAGCAGTTGGATTATCTGTCAGAGACTATGAGGCAAACGATCAAATGGAAAACATGTTGTTATATAGCGAGCTTGAGAGTATTCAGCGTGCCGACACACTCATCTATCTTCTTGGCGATGACAATATTGCTGAGTTCAACGAGAAAGAACACGAGATGAAGCGTATGCACGGTATTGTAGCGCGGTTTAGCGACCCAAAAGATCCAGACAAGACCTTTTACATCGCCAAACAGCTGCAGCGATCACAGATGTTGAGTGGAAGCCTCACGTGGCAAGTTAATGGTAGCGACTTTGGCGAGCTTGATGCCGACGCAGCGTTCAAGATACCAGCTGATAACCAAGTGCTAATCGCTGGCGGAAAAGTGTTTGCGTTTAATCCAAAGAAGTTCGTCAACCTGTTCAAGCAAGATCCATCAAGCGACGCTGCAACAAAGCAAGTCATTGATCTTTTGATGAAAAAGTTTGCACTGAACTTGCCTGAGGGATTGTCATTCGCAGAGTTGGCTGACCGCAACAAATCACTGACTACTATGTTGATGAAGTTGGATGTTGAGCATTTGCCTTGTAAGGAAAGAGTTGTCGATTACGCCGAGGAAATGGATTTGGCGCTTATGTCAGACAATCACGACGGCATTATTATCATGGATAACCGTGACGCAATGATGTTCGTCAATATTCTGGCCGACAATTACGTCGATAGCAATCTGACTGATTTACGCTACCTCGTGACTGGCAAGAAGCGGATTGATAGCGATTCGCAGATGAATATGAATATATAAAAGCCATTGACTAATGACCTACCATATGTCGAAAAACTGGGCGAACATTAACATCAACCGCAGAACTGAACAGATGATGGCGATGACACGCCACTAGCGGTCGGAAACCCCGAACTACGAGAACAGATGTGTCGAAAACGTAGATAGACACATTTGGGAGCGCGGTGGCGACTCTTTGCTATCATCTGTTCAACTGGCAACATAATCTGAGGAATAAAGCTAGGTTCCCGAACGGGAGTAAGCCGAAAGGTGAGAAATCCTTTGCTCCGTGATTGTGTTGTCAATAGGCTATATAAGTGGCTCGAAAGCGCTATTCTCAGGTTGGCGTTGCAACCTCACTGAGACCCGCAATTAGAGCTAGAAAAGTAACTGCTGACTTTGCAACTTGAGCAGTGAAAGATGTGACTATACGAGTTCGTGCGGATAAGCTGGTTCATCCAGAGCCGCATCTCGTCAAATCATCAGCTTATATAGCCAACCAGTTCTGCGATTGAGGAGATTAAATATGAAAAGTTACGACAATGGAATGTAAAAAAGGAGGTATTGATGAGTATTACATTTTTCAATCAATGGCGACAGTGGATTGAAACAGGTTCGTGGAATTGGAGTGAGTTTGATTTAATCACTATTGCGTGGGAGCGAGACAAAATCGCTGGAGACTGGGGATTTGATGTAGCCTTGTTTGGTCTAGGTTTTCATTTCCATTATGTTACAAGAAGGGCACTTGAGCATTATCAGGAAATGGTAGATGATGTAAAAAATAATAAGGAGGGCGAGCAATGATTCATAAAGTAGAAATTAGGCAGACAGTCGTGGGTATTATTTTTGTTGAAGCTGATGGCTATAAACAGGCAGAAGAAGCTGCTGCTAAATATATTCAAGATGAGCCAAATGTCGCAAATATCGATTTCGACGAGATTTTGGATTATAATGTCGGAGGCTCGTTAGAAGCGTCAGATGATGAGGTTGGTGATGCAGAGGTTATCAAGGCGGAGGACGTGTTGTAATGCGTATAGTTAAGTTTAGAGTTTGGAACGACTTATTAAAGAATTATCTTCCAGATGACTCGGTGTGTATCTTGCCAAACGGAGATATTGTACTTTACAACCTTGCAGCTATGATTACTGCGTATAGACGTCCTTCCGACATGCTGGAAGGTGAAAATATCGTAGAACGATTTACAGACCTAAAAGACAAGAATGGTACAGAAATCTACGAGGGCGATATTCTCATAGACGACACTGGCGAGCCTATTG
>JANDWE010000093.1 GCA_024330325.1 Candidatus Nanosynbacter colneyensis
GGATATTTCGTTTTTGGCAAATTACTGAATAGATAGACAAGTTCCTACCGAACGATTCGCCGACCAGCCCAGCGAGCAATGAATAACTGGGCTAACATCGCTACGACAATTGCGCCAGCTGCTGGCCACATTATGAACAAATTTGGCACGGTGAAATCGAAGAAATCTCTCAGGAACCCAAAACCAAAGCTTCCAGCCGCCACAATAATCACCGACAGAAGATAAAGCAGACGAGCGCGCTTGGCAGATTTATCGATGGTTACGTCAAGCATAATCCCCACCAAGAACACCAAATATACGCCAAACAAAGTTGCGGTAAGCACGGTCATCGTTGCGACTTCTGCAGCGTGACCAGGGAACATAACAGAGGTAATCCAATAGGTGAACGCGACAGTCACGCCAGTAATTAAAGCAATCGGTGTAACAGCCAGCAAAGTATCATGCCAGAATCTCTTCGGATTTATTCGATGCTTCGGAACGGGTGGAAACAGCGTCCACATAAGAGTCGGCATAGTCACCAGAAAAATATTCATAAACGTAATGTGGCGCGGCGAATACGGATAATTCATATTGATGAGAATCGTCGCGAGAAGAAGCGTCACGCCGTAAATAATTTTATGGAAAAACAGAACAGCGATGACTTCGATTGCTTGCATAATTTGATTGCCCAATTTCATTCCCATCGGCAGAGAAGTGAACGAATTGTTAAGCAATATAATGTCAGAAACTCGACGAGAAGCCGGCGCACCAGCGTACATCGCCACACCGAGGTCAGCCTTTTTCAGCGCCAAAGCGTCATTTACGCCGTCGCCAACCATACCAGTGAATTTTCCCGATTGCTGGAATCGATTAATCAAGCGTTCTTTTTGGTCTGGCAAAACTCTGGCAAAAATCGTGTAAGTGTCAGCCGCATTGTTAAATTCATCTTCGCTAAGTGCCGCCAAATCTTCGCCTAAAATCGCCTTTTCTGGATGTTTAATTCCAGCCTCCTTAGCGATGTATTGAACCGTGCGCGGATTATCACCAGAGATTACGCGAATAGTTACACCTTGGCGCTGCAAAAAATCCACCGTTTCAACAACGCCATGACGCAGGGAATTGCGCAGAACAACCGCACCAATTGCCGTTCCAGAACCATTTTTCAAGTCTTTCAATTTGGTTTTATCGTCCGAAAATTCAGCCAACATCAACACGCGCAAGCCATTGCCAGCCCAATCATTTAGCTTCTTCTGAGTCTCCTCATTTACCGGCGCTAACTTCGACACAAACTCTGGCGCGCCCATCATTAACGTCCGAATTTCACCGTCAATATTCGCCCTCACGCCCGCCATTTTACGCGCCGACGAAAACGCCATCACTTCCAAAACTTTCGTATTTTTTGGCGACGTAGCTTCCGCCAAGATTGCACGGCCAGTGATATTTCCACCGCTGGTTTCATGAGCAATTAACGCCGCAAAGCTGGCGATGTCAGTTTCTGAATAGCCAATCTTATCACTGAACGCCACGACCTGCTCAAGCGTCACTTCATCACTAGTTAAGGTGCCTGTTTTATCTACGGCCAGCAAATTCAGAAGCGCCATGGCTTCAATTGCTGACAATTTCTGCGGCAAGACTTTCGCCTGGGCTAATCGCAGTGAGCCGAACGCCAAAAGCAGAGAACTCGCCAACAATAAACCTTCTGGCACGACCGTAACCGCCGCTGAAGTGATGGTTTTTAGGATGACGACGACGTTATCGCCAGAGAAATAATAGACGATAGCAATAAGTAGCGACAGAACAATTGCGCCGTAAGTCAAGAAGTAAATTGCGCGCCAAATCGCCAATTGCAGAGGCGTGAGTTCTGGTTTGTAACGCTTCAGGACTTGGCTAATCGCGCCAGCTTTTGTGTCGTCACCAATCGCAATTACTCGCGCCGTACCTTCACCAGCCAAAACCGTCGTCGCCGCCAGCACAACATCGCCGTCCTTTTTCTCAATCGACGCGGACTCGCCAGTCAACATACTTTCATTCAGCTCCAAGCCTTTTGACTCGATGACTTTCGCGTCCGCCGGCAATTCATCGCCAGCCTGAATAAGAATTTCATCGCCAATTTTAAGCTCATCATAACCGACCTCGACAATATTTCCATCTTTCAACAATCGAGCTTTCGGCGCGCTCATCAGCTCCAATTGACGCAAAACTCGCTTGGCCCTTAACTCCTGAATAATGCCAATCGTCGAGTTCACGACAATCACCACCGAAATAAACCACGCGTCACGATATTCGCGAACATAAACCAGCGCGCCAGCCAACAGAAAAATCACCACGACAATAGGTGAAAGCAGATTCCGCTTAATAATGTCCAAATAGTCGCGCATTAGCTTGTCCGAATCCTTCTGTAACTGAACCTCGCGCCGACTCGCCAATTTCCGTACGCGTCAGAATCGAATTGATATATCTCACCATTTTTCACTTCAGAAATCAAAACCAAGGCGGGATTATACGGCGCCAAAGTTTTATAAAAATGCAAATCTTCATCCGTAACGTGTTTTCTTCCAGGAAAAACTTCACGGAATTTGCGCTTGCCGATATCTTCAAAATATCGCGGCTGACCTTTTGGCGGAAGAAATAATTCCGCACGCATACCCATTCGCGAAATTATCTTTTTAACATCAGATAAGATCAACGGCGAAGTCGCCTCCAAATATAGCATTAGCTGCTTTTTATTCGTCAAAAACACCGACGCTTTAGCCGTGCGACTAACGTCAGCGTGCCACAAAATTATTGATTGAACATCAATTGGAAAACCAAATTTTTCCTTAGCAATTCGCTCCAGCGCCAGCTCGTCGTACGTCGCCTTATTCATAGATAATATTTTACCATTCTTTTATGAAGTGCGCGAGATGGCAAAGATGTGAAATCTAATAACCAACCTGCATGGTCGATTCAACTGCTTGACGGGAAATGTCCAAGTGGCTTTTACCCTTAAACGCATCTTCTGGATGTTTTTTCACTCACCCTCTTAATACTGGATCTACAACCTTGGATGAATTCTGTAAATGGCAATTTTGATATCACGTTCTGAAGACCGCCGACATGGTAAAATAAAACTATGGATTTCAATATTCGTTACGCTAAATTAAACGATAATCAACGACAAGCAGTCGACTACATTCACGGATCACTTTTGGTAATTGCTGGACCAGGAACGGGGAAAACCGAGCTTTTAAGTATGCGCACTGCCCAAATCCTAAGACAAACCGACACTTTACCGAACAGTATTTTATGCTTGACGTTTACCGAAAGTGGTGCCACAAATATGCGCCAACGGCTACGTCAGATTATCGGCGAGGACGCGTATAAAATTGCGATTCATACATTTCACAGCTTCGGCACGGAAATTATTAATCAACATCGCGAGTATTTTTTCCGTGGTGCTGACGCTCAGCCAGTTGACGAATTGACGCAATATCAAATTATCTCTGGAATACTCGAAGGACTTGATTGGCGAAATCCATTAAGCACAAAAAACAACGGGGAATTTGTTTACATCAAAGACCTCATCCGTATTATTTCCGAGTTCAAACAAAGCGGCTTAACGCCGTCAGAATTACGGGCAATTATTGAGGACAATCAAAGCACAATTACCGAAATCGCGCCAGACATTCAGCAAGTATTTTCCGTCAAAATATCGAAAAAGACAATTGAAATGTTTGCGCCGATAGCTGAGAAAATTGCCAATTTAGCCGCCAAAAATCCTGACGAGAAAAACTCAAAATTGCCAGCCTCAATCACGCCATACGCCAACGTTTTGGCACTGAGCATCGTACATGCCACTCAAGAAGCGATTGACGAAAACTCAACCAAGCCGCTGACCGCTTGGAAAAATAAATGGTGCGAAAAAAATGCCAATGGCGAATTTGTCCTGAAAGATTTTACCGCCGCAGAAAAACTATCCGCCGCAATCGACGTTTACGAAAAATACGTAAATATTTTATCCGAGCGCTCGTTATTTGACTACGACGACATGATTTTATCCGTTATTCAAGCCTGCGAATCTCACCCAGAACTGTGCGCAAATCTCCAAGAGCAATTTCAATTCATCATGGTCGACGAGTTCCAGGACACAAACTTAGCGCAACTTCGATTGCTGTTCAATTTGACCAGCGAGAACGACGACAATCCAAACATCATGGCAGTTGGCGACGACGACCAAGCAATCTTCAGCTTCCAAGG
>JANDWE010000128.1 GCA_024330325.1 Candidatus Nanosynbacter colneyensis
CTGTCAATAGTCATTGTAATTCATCCGAGTCAAAAAAACAAGTTGACCGAATGTTATTTGTCATTATTTTTGAACTCTTTCAGCTTGAATCCGAACGTCGATCCGTGGTTTAATCGGCTT
Source organism: Candidatus Nanosynbacter colneyensis (assembly GCA_024330325.1). Lineage (GTDB taxonomy): Bacteria > Patescibacteriota > Saccharimonadia > Saccharimonadales > Saccharimonadaceae > Nanosynbacter. The sequence goes on from JANDWE010000128.1 coordinate 121, forward strand.
TCTACCTCAATTTTGCAGCCCAATTTCTTCGCTAACTTAGCGGAAACATATAGACCTAATCCCGTACCTTTCGTCTCGCGAGTTCTATAATCTTCTGCGCGGTAAAACTTGTCGAAAATTTTCGCTATGTCGGCTTTGCTAATGCCAATTCCCGTGTCAATAACCTTGAAGGTGATTTCGCCAGACTTATTTTTCTTGATGGATAAAGTTATGGAGCCTTTTTGTGTATATCTAATGGCGTTGGTGATGAAGTTTTGGAGAATTTCCTCAAGATATAGACGAGAAACCTTAACTACACCAAGTCGCCCGCCGATATCCAAATTGAAAGCCAAACCCTTCTCACTCGCCTGAGGTGAATATTCAGAATTTATCTGAGCAGCCAACTCTGTTACGTCAATTATTTCTGTTTCATCGGCCACTCCTCGCTCTGCGCGTGATAACGTACTGAGGTCGTTGATCATTCGCGCTAAGAATAAAATTTGCTTATGAGATTCGTCAATAGCTTCGGGAATTTTGCTGGTCATTTTACGCTCGACCAGTAATTTGGCGTTACTCAGCGAGCCTTCAGCAATAGCAATCGGCGTGCGCAATTCGTGACTAACTACACTGATAAACTCATCACGCTCCTCTTCGAGGCTCTTCGTCTTCGTGATGTCGCGCAAGATAAGCACATATCCGTCCGGCGTCATCTTGTCACCGCCCTGGACTGGCGCAAGCGTAACTTCCAGGCGAATATAATCGCCATCTTCGATTTTCATCAGAACGTCGTCGCGCTGGCGAATTGCGGAAGATTTGGTGAGTTCCTTAAAAATGTCAATCGGCTTTTTATCTGTCGTTTCAAGGTTCAGAACTTGACTGATATGCTCGCCGTTAATTCCGCTGTTCGTGTCAATCAAATTGAGCGCCGCCGAATTATACGTATTGATAATTCCATGTTCGTCCGTACTGAGGATCGCGTCGGTAATATT
>JANDWE010000037.1 GCA_024330325.1 Candidatus Nanosynbacter colneyensis
TTTAGCCAACGGTGCAAAACTCAGCCGATGTAGCGGAGTTACACCCAGATTATCAATAGCCGCTCGATGCTTCGCCACACCATAACCAACGTGTGAAGAAAAATCATATCCCGGATAAATATTATCCTGCTTCGCCATAAATTTATCGCGAGCCACCTTAGCAATAATCGACGCCGCCGAAACGCTCGGAATCAGACCGTCGGCTTTCGCTATAATTGTTACATACTTTTCTAGCGGCGTGCCCGCCAAGAAATTGACCGTCCCATCGATAATAATCTCATCAAACGTCGAGCCGCTTTTCTGACATTTCGCTTGAATTTCTTTGACTGCGCGCCGCGTTGCCAGCTTAAGCGCCTCGCTCATCCCTATTTCATCCAGCTCCTCAGCAGAAACCCAGCCCAACGCCCAAGCCGACACTTGCTCGCGAATTTCCTCGTCGAGCAATTCACGTCGTTTTTTGGTCAATTTTTTACTATCATCAAGCCCTTCAATTTCAGCACCACCCAAAACTACGGCGCCAATCACTAACGGCCCAGCCCACGCGCCGCGCCCGACTTCATCAATTCCCAGAATCACCCGACAATCTTCCCTTTTTCGTCATAAAATCCGCAACAATCCAGCCAATCCAAACTGTTGCCGCGCCCAATGTATTTGCCAAAATATCCCAATTCGTGTCGTCCAATTTTATGCTCGCCAAGCCCACCTTGACCATAAATAATTCCGCCAGTTCGTTAATGCAGCCCAGCGCCGAAACTAAAGCAAATACTGAAAACGCCGTCACCAGCCAATGCGCCCGCCATTTCATCGACGAAACCAAATACGCCCAGAACAGCCCCGTAAATAGCCCACCGCCCACAAAGTGCGTCGTAAAACTAGTGTCCTGCCCGTCAATTAACGGCGATGGCAAATACCAAGATATAAAAAACAACAAACACGCTACGTAAAGTATCCAGCGATATTTTTTCTCATTATCAAAGCCGTTTTTCTTCAAAACATAAGGAGCCGCCACAGCCAAAGTCGTCGGAACAAGGACGGATATATAATGAAATATTGCCATATTGAGATTATAACATGAGAAAACCGCCTCAGATTAAGAGACGGTTTTAACGATTAACCAATTGACAATTACGCGTCTTTATGGCGAGCTGCAACTTCGGCAGCCTTAGCGTCAAGCTCTGCCTGAGCGGCATCTTTTTCAGCTTGTTTTGCAGCAGCAGCCTGAGCAGCCTCTTCCTTCAAGCGTTCAGCTTCCGCTTCTGCCTTAGCGTCATGAATGTCATTAACAGCAGCGCGATCGAAATTCTTAGCCGTCAAGCGAGCTGACTTACCGCTACGCTGGCGAAGGAAGCTTAAGAACTTGCGGCGAACCTTAGCGCGTCGAACAATCTCAATCTTCTCAATTAGCGGACTGTGTATCAAGAATGACTTCTCAACACCAACACCCGAAGCGATCTTTCGAACCGTAATGCGTGATGTGTGCGATTTTTTATTGTCGGTGCGGATAACAACACCCTCGAACATCTGAATACGCTCTTTGTTGCCTTCCTTAATTTTCTGGTAAACACGAACTGTGTCACCACTGCGAGCATCGACAACTGCTTGCTTTTTTTGTGCTTGGTTGATTTTGTTGATTAACTCAAAACTCATAATTTTTTCCTATCTTCCGAACTCGCTCCGACTGGCCACGCAGTTGTACCTCTGCGGCTCCATGTCAAACAAGGCTCGAATATTTAACTCTCGTACAATTACATAAGATAATAACACAAATCTGAAGAAATATCAATTAAATAAAATTGGAGTATAATATAG
>JANDWE010000160.1 GCA_024330325.1 Candidatus Nanosynbacter colneyensis
GCGGCGAACCGATTCAAAGGAATTCGTGCCAGCGTGATTTGGGATGCTTTCGAGGCAAAGATGACGCGCCAAGATAACGACTCGAATGTTCTGTGTTTGCCGGCGCGAGTTTTGGAAGATAATGAGTCTGCATGGAAAGGAATTGTGGAAACGTGGCTAAACACTCCTTACGCAAATGCTCCGCGGTTTAATAGGCGTAATGCGCAGTTGGATGAATTGTCATGAGCAGTTCTGTAATCGCACCAGCAATTTTGGCAGAAAATGCCGAACAATACAAAGAGCAGGTTGATAAAATAACGGGTTTTGCTGAGCGTGTGCATATTGACATTTCTGACGGTGAATTTGCTCCGACATTGACAGTTGGAATTCCAGAATTGTGGGCACCGGAAGGTTGGACGATTGATATTCATGCGATGGTTAATGATGTTGCTGAATACGTTCCGAAGTTGATTGCCTTAAGACCTCATATGATTATTATTCACGCGGAAGCGACGGGAGATGTGAAGACTGCGCTTATGCAGATTCGTCAAGCTGGAATTATGGCGGGATTAGCACTACTAAAGCCGACAGTGCCGCGAACGGTTGAGGAATTGATAAAAATAGCAGATCATGTGATGATTTTTAGCGGTGAGCTGGGGCGATTTGGTGGAACTGCTAGTTTGATGCAACTAGAGAAAATACGACTTATTAAGGCTATTAATCCTAGTGTTGAAATCGGTTGGGACGGTGGAGTGGCTGTAGATAATGCGTACAGTTTGGTTCAGGGCGGTGTTAACGTTTTGAACGTTGGCGGCGTTATTCAGAAATCGTCAGATCCGCGCACCATTTTCTCCAGATTGCAGCAGGAGATTAATAAAACGAGCGTGCTTTAATGAATGTCGACCAAATAGCGAAATTGAAGAAAATATCGCAACAATTGCGAAAATCTGTTATTCGCGAACTATCCGAAGCTGGCTCGGGTCATTCGGCTGGCTGCTTGGGGTTCGCTGACGTTATGGCGGTTTTGTATTTTCACACCATGCGGCTAGATCCTGAGAATCCTAATTGGGAAGATCGGGATATTTTCGTGATGAGCAATGGCCATTATGCGCCACTTTTATATGCTACGCTGGCGGAGCGGGGATTTTTCGATAAAAAAGAGTTGGCTAATTTGCGAAAATTTGGTTCCAAGCTTCAAGGTCATCCGGAACGTGGCAGTTTACCGGGAATTGAAACGACTAGCGGTCCTCTGGGCTGCGGTCTAAGTCAGGCGGCAGGCATGGCGTATTCATTGCAATATTTGGGTGGCAATTCTGAGCGATTCGTTTATTGCAGTTTGGGTGATGG
>JANDWE010000094.1 GCA_024330325.1 Candidatus Nanosynbacter colneyensis
GTGTTTACCTAGTGCCAGTACCGCCTCAATTCTCACCACTTCATAGACAACTTCACAATATGGTGAGAAGTGCTATGACGGGACAACAATTTGATACAGGTAAAGCCGTCGGGGACGCCGTAGAACAAGTAACGACCGTAAACCCAATGGAGATAAGACGTACAGGCGCTCAGTATGTACCACAAGCCGTAAAGCCATTTGTGGAAACTTGGGCAAACAAAAACCTATACACAGGACAGGAAGTCGTACCTGAAGGTATGAAGAATCTTGACGGAAAAGACCAGTGGGACAACAGCACAAGTCTTACAGCCCGAAAAGTCGGTGAACTTACAGGTCTTAGCCCTAAGCAAATAGACAACGCGTTTAGAACGTCTACAGCGGGCGGTGGACAAAACCTACTTCACGGTATGGATTTCGCTATAGCAAAGGCTACAGGGGCTTCTGATGACGAAATAAAGGGTAGAAGTATGCTAGATTCAGTCGTTGGACGATTCTACGCACCAAAAGGAACAAGCCAAAGCTCATACTTCTATCAATCATTAGAAAAAGCCGCTAAAGACAACAAGTTGTCTGGTAGTGATTTAGAACTTTACCAAGCATTGACCTCTAGGAAATATAACGGAGACGGTAACGTAGAAGGCAAAACAGAGGGCGACGTCTTAATGAATAACCGAATTCTGGCAAATAAGCCAAACATAGTTAAAGCCCTAAGTGAGGCGGCTAAATGGCGCTCAGAGCAAACAGGCGAAGAGCTAGACCCTCTATACAAGCTTCCAGTGGACAAACAGCAATACTTCTATCACTTACAAGGCTCACCAAAGAACGGTGCCGAGCAAAGGAAGCTGAAACAAGACGCACCTTGGCTAGAAGATTTCCAAAAAGAAAGAAGTGCGTACTTTAAGCGTCAAGACTTCAAGTCTGGAAAGAGTAATCGAGTACCTTACCCAGAGGTGAGTAATGAACTTCAAGCTACTCTAAAAACATACCACGATATGCCAAGTAGCCCTCAGAAATGGGCATTCCTGGACGCTCACCCTGAATTATCTGACCATTACAAGCAAATAGAGGACTACTACAACAAGGTGCGTGAAGCTCAAGGCTACGCTCCACTGCGAACCCGCCCACAACAAAGCCAATACGTAAAAATGCAAATGGCTAATAAGAACTGGCGAGACCCTGCTGTTGCTAAATATTTACAGGATTTGAATGTTTACAACATCACGAATTCGGCTTCTCTGGCGGAAATGCAAGGCGAAGAACTATCTCCTAAAGCTCTAAAGGCTATACAGAGTGTAGGAAAGTATGGACTAGTTAAGAATCCAGACGGAACATTCGCTCTTAAATACCCAGACGGTCAAGGTACTAACGAATCTCATATCCAACAGGGTGCCGTAGATATGAGCAGTTTTGGCGGTAGAAGAAGTAGAGGAGGCGGAGGCGGAAGCGGAAGTGGAACGAGAACCTCAACCGATTCTCTAAAGACAGCCAATTCAACAGCCCTGAGTATGAGTATTTTCAAGAGCAACAGAAGCTCTCTACCTAAATTCTCGGGTAGGGCTATCCAAAAAAGCGCTCTGCTAAAAACGCGTCGACCAAGAAGTAGGGTAGTTTCATTTAAGTAATATAAAAAATATGTTAAAATAAAGACAATTCTAATCCACCGAAGTGCTTGGCGATTGGATACATAAAATAATAAGTGGTTATTTGTGTATTCGCTCCCAGGCACTTTTTCATGAACAACCACGGAAAGGTGGACTTCATGAATCTATCGGAGGTAATTAATCTTGCCTATCAAACAGCAACAGGAAAGACAAAAATGCTCAATCCTGGCAATTCAAAATACGAGCGTATGCTCAATATTGCCAATATGGCAAATATGCAATGGGAAAGCGAACCAGACGTTATATGGGGCTCATTGTGTGAAGATAGAGAAATAGGTGTAATTGATGATAGCACGTCATACAAGCTCCCAGAAGACGTTAGAACAGTAGATTTTCGTAAGTTTATCACACTGACTAAAGAATCCAATAATTGGACGGTGCCTTTTATATCCCCACAACTATTTAAGGGCGGTTGCTATGGAGTTTTACAGCTAGGCTGGAAGTTAGATTTTAATGGACTAACTGAAGAAATGAAGGGCGCGAAAATCATTGCGCCAGTTATTCGTCGTACTAAAAAATTGGTAGAACCAGAAGACAAGGTAGAGATTGACGATCCGTACTGGCTGGTCTATATGATAGCTGCTGAATTTGTTAGAAATAGCCGCACAAAATCCAATCAATACGGTAATTTGGTTACCCTTGCTCAATCTTCTATGGAAGGAATGAAGAACCGCAATGGTTACAAATTCGATGAAGTAATTAGAGAGGACATCTGGCTATGATAAAGCCCCCTAAGAGCGCTCCTCAGCCAAATATTGATAGGTTGAGTGTTAAGTCTTGGAACAAGGGCTATATCTCTGCTATGGACGCAGGGCGTATGCCTAATAGCGGTCTGTTGAAAATGACTAACGCTATGCTCAAACAAAATGGAACTGTTGCTCCACGCCCAGGCACTAGACAATACGGAGAGGATTTACCAGGTGAGATCTTAGGTTTTGATGAGTATGTTGAAGTCGTTGGCAACAAGCGAACAAACAAGCTTATAGCTATCGTAAAAGACGGAGAAAGGGCTCACGCGTATACAGCGCTAGACGGCAAGGGTTGGGTCAAGGTTGAAGGCGCAGACTACAACAACGAATCGTACCCTACATTTACTCAAGTCCGCGATAGGGTAGTGATTACAAATAGTAAAGATTATTTATCTTACTATGATATTCAAAAAAAGAAGAACGTACGCCCAGAAGCCCTACCTACAGTTACAGAGGTGAAAGCTGAAGCAGTAGGTATAGCGGGAACAAATGAAACTCTATACTACTGTGTAACGGCTGTTAAAAACGGAGAAACGGCAAGAAGCGATGCCGCAAGCGTACGAGTAAATAAAAGTCGAACCGAATGGCGCGGAAAAAACGTAGACAAAACAAAAGGTCAGACTGAAGAATATATAAAGATTACCTGGAATAAAATCAAAGACGCTGAATATTATATTTTATACTGTGGTATTTCTCCGACGAGTTTGCGAATGATGGATATCGTCGGACATATAAAAGACAATACTCTAACACAATCCTATGAAGATATCGGGCAAAAAGTCTTAAACCCTAACGTTATCCCTCCAAATTCAAACAGCACGGCAGGCGTTAAGGCTGCACGATCAGTACTTGTAGCTAGCCGTCTATATCTTTTGGGCGACGAGGACGACCCTTGGAAGATTACCTTTGGTGGTGCTGACCCTGACACGATGTTGGATTTTTCAGCATTTGCTGGTGGCTACATAAGGATAAATGCAGGGTCAAAGGAAATACCTGTTGCTATGCGTCCATTTAGAAACGGTAAGGGCGATGCTGTGCCGATGATTCTATGCTCAGAAACCAACGGTAACGGAAGCTTGAAATATCT
>JANDWE010000078.1 GCA_024330325.1 Candidatus Nanosynbacter colneyensis
ATAATAATTTCTTCCTCGCGTTTGGCAATGCTAATAATCGGCAATTTAATTCCGCGCTCATCCCTCGCCTTAATCGCTGCCGAAAGTTGACCTTTTCCACCGTCAATCAACAACAAATCTGGACGACCCCAGCTTTTGATATTTCGCTCGCCAAGTCGCCTAAAAATCACCTCGTACATATTTCCAGTGTCGTCGTTTTTTTCACCCACCTTAAATTTACGATATTCCGCACGATCGCTCGCGCCATTCGTAAAGACCACCATACTCGCCACAACCTGACGTCCGCTCATGTGCGAGATATCATAGCCCTCAATTCGCACTGGAATATTTTTTAAGCCAAGCAGTTTTGCTAAATCAGCCAGAGCCTTGTCTTTTGAAATATCCAAAAATTCCTTATCGCCAAACATAACGCGTCGCTGAAGCTCTTGCATGGCGCGCAACTTATTCCTCAGACTTGCCGCCCGCTCAAAATCATGAAGCCCCGCAGCCGTTTTCATATCACGCTCTAGCTCCACGGCAATAGCCTTGCGATTTCCCTTAATATAACTTATCAATTTACGCAAACTAGTTTTATACGCGTCAGAACCATCACTTATTTTTGGACTTAAGCCCAAATCCTCATCCAACTTTGATTGTCCGGGGCGTCTTTGGTGAGTGAGATACGGAAAAATTCGCCTCAAATAACGCAACGCTTTTTTCAGCGCAAAACTATTGTAAAATGGACCAAAATAATCTGCACCGTCATCGGCAGGATTCCGCGTAAAACTAACCGTCGGCCAATCGCTTTTCATATCAATCCGAACATACATCTGAGATTTGTCATCACGCAGCAGAACGTTGTATCGCGGCATATACCGCTTGATCATCTCGCTTTCCAAGAATAGCGCGTCAACCTCACTCTCAGTTTCAATCCAATCAGTATCAAAAATCTCCGCCACTAGCGCCATAGTTTTATTGTCTCGCCCGCGCGAATCTTGAAAATACTGGCGTACGCGATTTTTAAGAACCGCCGCCTTACCAACATAAATTACCTCGCCGCTCGCCGACTTATGAAAATAAACGCCGGGCGTTCGCGGCAAAGTTTTTAGCTTGGCTTGCAGTGCTTGATTCATTAAATATATTACAATCTAAATACGCCAATTATGCAAGCATTCTTCTAGCGATTGACTAATCTTCCAACCACTTTTTGAGAACTATCGCCTGATTATGTTCCGTATCTTTGGCGCCATATAGAAGTGTAACTGCAGATTGTTTACCCCAATTATTCTTCGCTTCGGCAGCCGCAGGATTATTATCCAGCTCCTTCATATAACGGCGAGAAAATTCCGGGAATTTTTCTGGATCGTGATTAAACCATTTGCGTAATTCATCGGTCGGGGCAATTTCTTTATTCCACTCGTCCAATGCAGCTCGTTCTTTGCTAATTCCGCGCGGCCACAATCGATCGACCAGCACACGATAACTATCGTCCGGCGCGGTCGACTTATAAATCCGTTCAATTCTATACTTTGTCATAATTTCATATAACTACAAAGCACTGAACAGGTCAATAACAAGCGAAAGTTAACCATTCTTCAATATTTAATCGATGCTACGTAAATATTCCTCCAAAAAATCACTCCACTCGGGCGCATTCTTTTCGTGAAAATAGGCGCGAAGAAAATCAACCATAATTTGATGACGATTCTCCGCTTCTATTCGCCCCGGCTCAGTCAACATCAAACCTTTCAATTTCAGCAGCTTCTCAAAGAAGTGATTAATGAATCCGTCGGTATCATGCGTATTGCCATCAATGTTATATTCGTGCGCCGCCAGATTGATATTCGGCCAGACTTTAGGGCTAAAAATCCGCCCGCCGTGATGACAAGCATAAACCAACGCTCGCTCAATGCCGACCGCACCAATAGCATCACACATATCAGCGTCAGACGCCAATTTCCCCGCCAGCCGCTGCGGCTGCTTGCCGTTCAGCCGTTTGCTATAACCAATCGCCGCAATATTCTCTAACACAGCCTGACTTAAATCATCATTCACCTCTGCCTGCGCCATAATATCTACTGCGTTCGTCAATTTTTCCGCCTGCGTTTTACCGACTAATTTATAATCATCAACATCATGCAGCCAAGCCGTCAATAGCACTTCTTGTAGGTTCACCGATTCGCTGCATTCGTTAGCGAAACGCTCTGCCAACAACGCTACTCGCTCGACATGATCATCAGCGTGCCCCGAAGTGTCGCCGCCCAGTAACTGCCGAACTTTAGTCTTTACTATTTCAAGTTGGGAAATTTGTCGATCGTTCATACTCATATTATACATAAAAGCAGAATCGCGTCACAACAACGATTCCCTAACTATAGATTGTAAAACCGGCACAACATCTATTTCAAACCATGGATTACGCTTACGCCAACCAATATTAAGTGGCGATGGATGAACCAACGGAAAATAATCCGGTAAATATGCATCGAAATTAGATACAGTTGCCGTTAAGTTACGTTCAACGCAATGG
>JANDWE010000018.1 GCA_024330325.1 Candidatus Nanosynbacter colneyensis
GGATTGCTAATCGGCAATTGCAGAATTATTCCTTGAACATCGTCTCGATTATTCAATTCTAGAATCACTTCCAACGCACCGCCCGCAGGGACTCGATGAATCTCCACGTCAATCAAAAGATCAGCGCCATATCTCTGCTTCAAACGCATGTAAGTTTCAATAACTGGATTTTCGACATCAGTAATAATCGCCAAACGAGGATTAATATGCCAGGCCTGTCTTAAAGCTCGCACCTGTTTCGCCTGGCGCTCCTTGATAAATCCAGCTAATTCTGAGCCATTTAGTTCTCTCATTGTCATTAAGTATAGCAATTTTACCATCTTGAGTACAGATATAGTATGTGCTATAATTTGAAAAGCTTGGATCGTGGCGGATGTAGCTCAGTTTGGTTAGAGCGCTGGATTGTGGCTCCGGAGGCCGTGGGTTCGAACCCCATCATTCGCCCCAAGTTTTACGACAATTTATTCACACCGATAAATTATTTTCAATAAAACGGTAGACATTTTTATTGGTTGTTGTATAATGAAATCGTGGGCCAGTAGCTCAGCTGGTTAGAGCACCTGCCTCTTAAGCAGGGTGTCGAGGGTTCGAGCCCCTCCTGGCCCTCCAAGAAAATAACCTCACATTGAAGTGGGGTTATTTTTTTATTTATCCAAACGGATTATACCCGCGAGAAGGTGGTTCACGAAAAGTAGTTCGATTAGCGTTAAACGATTGACGAGAATTGTCCACACCCGACGGAGTGTTGTTATTTTGTAAACTGTTAGCCCGTCGGTTCCCATCAGATAAACCAGCATTATCAAGATTATTAGCACTCCTCAATCGAGGCATCGCACCAATCTCTGTACCAATTTGTCTTACTCCACCAACCACTGCCGAGGATTGGTATTTTTTAATATATTGACGTTCCGAATTTACTTTACGATTAGCTTTCAGAGATCTACCAGTCATTCCATATGCTTTAAAACCATCAATTGATCTTCTTAAGGAGCCAGATAATCTAATCATCATTTCCCGCGTCATTTGCGGTTTTTTATTCGCATCCATATATCCCCCCATTAGTTATATGAAATGGCGCCCCGAGTAGGATTCGAACCTACGACCTTGAGCTTAGAAGTCTCCTGCTCTATCCAACTGAGCTATCAGGGCGTATTCACATTATAACATCTTTCTGCTACAATAGTAAAAGCTTGCGGGTGTAGTACAGCGGTTAGTATGCAAGTTTTCCAAACTTGAGATGGGAGTTCGATTCTCCCCACCCGCACCAAGTTAGACAATTTCAATCCATAAAGGGCATCGATGGATCCATATATTTATACAGAAAAGCCAAAATACCAACCGCACGACATTGAAGATGCGTCCGAATTTTATGACGTAATTGAACGAAGTAGTTTAATGCATCAATTGTCTGAAAGCCGACCATATATCTACTGGACAATGGAAATTTATGATAAGTCCAATGGTATTAAAGGCGGGGGCGGACTTGGAGTTCTGGCGGCGGACACGCGGCGTGTAGCTGAAAAATTAGAAGTTCCATTCGTAGTGGTGACGCCGTTTTATCGTAGCGAATCACACCAGAAAATCACCAACCTTACGCAAGAAGAATTTTCAGAGTCAGTTTCACCTCAAGATTACGGATTTGAATATATTGACGAAGTTTTCGTAAGCTCAAACGGATTCCCAGATACAAGCTTAAGCATTTTTAAGAAGACACTCGGTTCAACGCAATTTGTTACAATTTCAGAACCGAACTTTGGACAATTGTACGAAGGCGACGGATCTGGCGACCATAGATTATACCAAGAAGTAGCGCTGGGATTTGGTGGCTATAAAGCATTAAAACTCCTCGGTATTAAGCCAGCCGTCATCCAGCTTAATGAAACCGCAACGATTTTTGCCGCATTAGCACGACTAGACGAGCTGTGCGCCAACGGAATGAATTTATACGAGGCCATCGTTTACGTTCGTAAACACACACTTTACACAAACCACACGCTTCTTCAAGCAGCCGAACCAGAATTTAATCGTTCGCAATTTGAAAAATTAGTTCTGCCAAATATAAAAAGCAATGCCGTGCGCTGCTGGCTAATGGAGCAATTCCGCAATGACAGATTGAGACCGAACCTTTTGGCAATTGAACTTACTGAAGCAAAGAATGGCGTAAGTAAACTACATGCCCGTGTAGCAAATTTCCGCGACCGCAACAACGACAAAGTTAAATTTCAAGCCATTACTAATGGAATAGATCTTGAAACGTGGGTGCTGCCTGAAACGCTGCAAACATATCGCAATCATGGTATTATCGATAAATTTGGGCTGCCCACAAATGATTTTTCTGAAAAATTAGACTCGCTGAGTAGCGCGGATTTGAGGTATTTGAAAAAACTCGGTCGAAAGGAATTGAATCGAGTCCTATTGAGTCGCCAGGATCAGTACGGAAAATCCATACAAATCCCAGAAAATACAATATTATTCGACTTCAAGCGAAGATTTGCTAACTACAAACGACCTTATATGCCGTTTGAAAACCCAGATTCATTGCGTCAAATTCTCATCAGCCACAACGCGCATTATATTCTGACAGGAAAAGTTCACCAAGGCGACGTGACGATGTATCAGAAATTGCTCGAAGTATTAAAATTGATTGATAACGATCCAGTTCTCAAGGAGCGTGTTCATTACATACAAGATTACGATGAAGAGTTGGGACGAGCGTTAGCAATCGGCTCGGATGCTTCGATAAATATTCCTATTGTCGGATTAGAAGCGTGCGGTACTTCGTGGGAGAAAGACGTCGCCAATCTGAAGCTCCTCATCTCCACTAGTGACGGCGGTGTTGCCGACGTTCAGCCAATCGCCTGCCTCGAGGTTACCGGTAGAAACTACGAAGCCGAAGTTTCATCTCTGTACGTCAACATGCATAAAGCTGCCGCTATTTTGAAAAATGACCAATTGCTAGAAAAGCATATCCGCCACCAATTAAGCAACTATTTGCCAATTATTTCTGGCGCCCGAATGATGAAAGATTATCTCAAATTTATTTTTCCAAAACCGCAAATCCAGCCTAAAAAAGAACCGCAGATTAAGCGAATTCCTATTCAATAATCACTTCAATCTCAGCACCTAGCGAATTTAAGCGCGCCGCCAATTCCTCGTATCCGCGATTAATCGAATATACGT
>JANDWE010000142.1 GCA_024330325.1 Candidatus Nanosynbacter colneyensis
GTCGACAACATCTTCTTTGATGCCTTCAACAGTAGTAAACTCGTGAGTTGCGCCTTCAATTCTGAAAGCTACAACCGCGCCACCGCGAACGCTTGACAATAGAACGCGTCGCAATGAGTTACCAAGAGTATTACCGTAGCCTGGGTGAAGTGGCTCGATTAGAAAAGTAGCACTGGTTGCTGAAATGTCATCAACGCTCGCGAGTGCTGGATTGTAAATTGCTTTTGCCATAATTCTTCCCTAACCCTTCTTTTATCGTGAGTAATACTCAACAATTAATTGCTCGTTGATGTCAGCTTCTGCTTCCTCGCGCTTTGGTAAACCAGTTACTTCAATCTTCAGCTTCTTGCTATCAGCTTTTAGCCAACTTAGTGGACCTTGGACTGAATTGTTGATTACATCGTCAATTCGCGTAAAGTACTCTGACTTGGTACTCTTTGGACGAACCGTGATAACATCGCCAGCTTTAACGCGAATCGATGGAATATCGACGCGTCGGCCGTTCAATTCAAAGTGTCCGTGGCTAACTAGTTGACGAGCTGCGCGACGTGATACGGCAAATCCAGAGCGGTAAACAACGTTATCTAAACGGCGCTCTAATAGCTTCAACAAGTTTTCACCCGCCAGACCTTCTTGAGCGCGTGTTGCTTCTTTCATCAAGCGAGCAAATTGCTTTTCAACTAGACCGTACAAGCGACGAACCTTCTGCTTTTCACGAAGCTGTGTAGCGTATAGACTTGGCTTATTCTGACGACCATGTGCGTGCTGACCTGGAATGCCAGATTTTTTCGCCAAAATTTTATGTGCTTTTGGATGAAGCGCATAACCTTCGCGGCGGCTTTGCTTGACAATTGGTGAATTATCTCGTGCCATAATTATGCCCTCCGTGCCTTTCGTGGACGAACACCACCGTGAGGCACGCCAGTTACGTCCTTAATGCTTTCTACTGAGATGTCAAAGGCGCTGACCGCACGAATAGCGGCATCACGTCCTAAACCGACACCTTTCACGAAAACGTCAACAGACTTCAAGCCGTATTGAGTTTTCGCAGCTTCAGCAGCTTTTTCAGCAGCAACCTGTGAAGCATAGGCTGTACCTTTTTTGCTTCCACGGAAACCACATGCACCAGCTGATGAAGCGGTTAGTACGTTACCCTTCTTGTCGGAAAAAGTAACGATAGTATTGTTAAATGTTGCCTGAATGTGCAGCTGACCAGCTGGGACTGATCGGCGCTGCTTCTTCTTGGTAGATTTTGCGTCTGCCATTTCTTAGTCCTTTCTTTAGGTCTTACTTGCTGCTTTTGGTTGTGTACCGCCCACGGCGATGGCGCGACCCTTGCGAGTTCGTGCATTCGTACGAGTCCGCTGTCCGCGTGTTGGCAGTCCTGCTTTGTGGCGAAGACCGCGATAGGCGTTGATATCCTTCAAGCGCTTAATATTATTTGCCACCAAGCGCTGGAGATCACCTTCAACGGTGTATTCGCTGTCAATAATTTCGCGAATCTTGTTTTCTTCAGCCTCGGTGAGATCTTTCACCCGAGTGGTCGGCTCAATTTTAGCCGCCGCAAGGATGCTCGAAGCGTGCTTTGGCCCAATACCATAAATATAGGTGAGCGCAATTTGCACCTGCTTCTCTGTTGGGATAACTACCCCAGCAATTCGAGCCATGCTTAACCCTGCCTTTGCTTATTCTTAGGTTTTTTCTTGTTGATGATATATAGTCGGCCTTTGCGGCGAACTACCTTATCACCTTTTTTGGGATCTTTGTCGATTTTTTTCACACTTGCACGAACTTTCATAAAGTGCTTAAATCTCCCTTCCCGAGTAAACCCGAGATTATAGTTAATATTTGACTACCGACCCTGTTGAGGTCGATCGTCGCGTAGGCGGAAGCTGATTCGTCCCTTTGTAAGATCGTAAGGGGTCATCTCAACCTCAACCTTATCACCAGGCACCAGACGAATATAATGCTTACGCATTCGTCCTGAAATGTGCGCGATGATACTATGACCATTCTCCAGTTCCACCTTAAATTGAGTATTAGGCAGTGCTTCCACTACCTTTCCTACCATTTTGATGACTTCCTTTTGACTCGCCATAAGTTACAGTTGTCAATTATACAGTACTAAACACAGTTTGACAAGAGGTTTCACTGTAAATTTACGTGCTATAATTGAGTCATCAAATTTAACATAAGGATTTTTATGGCAAGCAAGAAAAAACCAGCGAACTTTAAGGTTACAAAATCGAAGAATGAGATAATGACCGCAGCGCTAATCGGTCTGGCGACGGCTTTGATAGTGATAGTTATTGGCGTAATTTTATTACACGCCAACCGAACTTCCGACAAGACGTTTCAAACAGTCGAAAATGTTGACGGTGGATCCGTGAACTTGGGCTCTCTAGGCTTCCGAATTGAAGGAGATAAATTAGTTATTCGCAACGATTCAGTCACACAAGAGATTCGCGATTTTCTGAAGGCAGATGTGAAGAAGTCGGGCTGTAGGGATAACAACGGCGTAGATGTGGTAAT
>JANDWE010000076.1 GCA_024330325.1 Candidatus Nanosynbacter colneyensis
GTTCTAAATAGCTAAAACTGCTATAATATATAATCATGTCTAAATTACCAACAGTCGCCATCATCGGGCAAGCCAACGTCGGCAAAAGCTCACTATTTAATCGCTTGACGCGCTCTCGCACGGCCATCGTCGCCAGGGAAGCTGGCACGACTCGCGACAACGTTGTTGGTAAAGTTTCATACAAACGACGCAACGTAGATTCTGCGCCGTCAGATGACTATTCGCAATTTTGGCTCATCGACACAGCTGGACTTAAGACTGCCGAGGACGAATTCGAGGCAACTATTCAGGACCAAATTGCTGACGCTTCCGCCGCCGCTGACGTAATCCTCGTAACCGTCGACTCCACTGCATATCCTTCCGACGCCGATCGACAATTGGCCAAAAAAGCCTTAAAAAGCAGTAAGCCAGTCATTCTAATCGCCAATAAAGCAGACTTAAAAGGCTCTCTTCACGTTGACGAATTCAAACGGCTCGGCATTAAAAACATCATAAAAACCTCCGCCGAGCACAGCATTGGAATTTCGGAGCTTCTTGATAGCATTGCCGAACTTATTCCACCAGCCACCGAAACCGCACCTGACAATATCATCCGCGTCGCGCTAATTGGTCGACCAAACGTCGGCAAGAGCAACCTGTTCAATACCTTAGCGGGCAAGCAGCAAGCCATCGTCGCCAACGTCGCCGGCACGACTCGCGACGTAAACCGCGTTCAAGTCCGTTATCACGGTCAGACGATTGAATTGCTCGACACCGCTGGAGTTCGCCGCCAAGGAAAGCAAGAAACGGGAATTGAAAAGTTCTCAGTTCTTCGCACCATGCAAGCCATCAACGAAGCCGATGTTTGTCTACTTCTTATGGACGTCAATGAGCTTAATGTTCAATTGGATCAGCGCCTAGCTGGAATTATTGACGAGGCGGGCAAGGGGCTTGTTTTGGTCGTCAGCAAATGGGATTCCGTCGAAGGTAAGGACGCTTACACACACGATGAAATTGCGCCACAAATCAGCTATAATTTCAAGTTCACGCCGTACGCGCCGTTAATATTCACTTCTTCCGTCACAGGACAGAATGTCGCTAAGTTATTTGACCTGGCGCTTGATATCTATAAGCGTCGTCGTCAAGAATGTAAAACTCGCGCCTTAAACGACATTTTGCAGAAAGCCATCGCCGCACATCCGCCAGCTGGTCTGAAAAATTCACACCCGAAGCTGCGCTACATTGTCCAGACTGACGTTGCTCCGCCATGGTTTGTTATTTACGGTAGCAATCTGAAATTTGTCCACTGGAGCTACAAGCGTTATTTGGAGCGAACTTTACGCGAGGCTTTCAATTTTGCAGGAACGCCAATTAAAATGTCTTTCCGTGACGAAAAGCAATTAAAAGCTAATCGCGAACGCGTCGCCCGCGGCCTAGCGCCCGTTACCAAAGCCTACAAACAGGCCAAGAACGCTGAAAAACTCGCTTAATCCTATTTTACGCCAATTTCTCTTGACTTAAATATTATCGCGTGATATAAATAACATTGGCTTTCATTGACAAGTCGAGTAAATCCTTGTCCGAAAGCGTACCTTGACAAGCAGATGATTATAAGAAAGACGAAACTTAAGCATGAAGCGAGGTTTTGGTTGTTGATAGAAGATGTAATTGACAATTGAAATCTCGTTTCATGCTCAAATTAGGTAGCAGCATGGTCTTTGTCGAAAGGCAAAGATGGCAACCGCCGCGAGAGATAGGAAGGAAGAGGAAGTGGAACGCTCACTCACCGTTCGCACTAGGTTGTCTTGTGGAGTAATTTCCCGCCAAGAGGTGCCTATTGGCGGACCTAGCACTACCGATAATCCCAAAACTTTCCGTGGTGCACACATCACCGTTGCAAACAACTGGGACAAGAATACCTTGTCTGTTTACAATGGCAAAGCGTTAGTCTACACGAACAGCGGCGAAATTGTCGCTTCAGGTGGACGCATCACCGCCAACAACAAGGAGAAGAATACCTGGTCCGTTTACAACGGCGAGGTATATACCGACCCGGACACTGGTGAGGTTATCGTCGACGGTATTTTATTGACCGCAGATGGCGAGCAGGAAACTGTCACTGCTCTTAACGCGGATCTCATCACCGATAAAGAAACCGTTTCACTCAAAAGCGATCGCATCGAGCTTACCTACAACGACCGCTCAATAGGCATCACCGTATCAGGCGGAAAAGCTGAGGGCGAGACCAAAGCCAAACTAAATATTGGCAAGGACAAAAACGTCATCTCATTTGATGGCAAATCCATCGTCGTGGAGTGCGGCGACGACATAGAGATATCCGCTGAATATGCCAACATGTGCGTTAACAGCGCCGAAGGTAAGCTCCACCTGGAAGGTAGCGATGCCAATTTCCGTGCTGGCGAAGCAGAACGCTTCATTCCAAAGGTCAAGAACGCATGCGTAGACCTTGCCACCGGCAATATCTATTGCAATGGTGAATTTGTCTGCTGCGCGCCTCTACTGGGTGGGCAGCTCAGGAAGCTATTCAAGGTCGGTCCGAAGCCTGCCTCAACTCTAGCCTCTAGCCTACTGACTTCTTACTAATATTAAGAAATCAGGGCAACTGAGTAGTGACAAGCAGACGGTAATATCAAACTGATGTCGCGGCCCGACGCCTAGTATTATATCTCATCTGCTTGCACTACTCATTGGAAATTATCAAGTCCCAACTGGGGCTGTTTTTTTATTCTATTGACTTAATTATTGATAAGTGATATAAATAATACTAGCTTTTATGATCAACGGTCATAAAAGTCGGCCCTTAAACAATCAATCCGAGGAGAAGGAGGAGGAACGATGAAACAGAAACAGAAGCTCATTTACGAGCTCCTGTCTGCGTTGTTTATTTTCGCAGGGTTTATCATGAGCGCTACGCTCTACCTTACCCTGCCAGACAACGCTTCATACGTGTCTGACGGTGCAATTGTGATTGCAATATTACTGCTCTTAACAGCAGTAATCTTCTTTTGTGATGCAAGTGTCATAAAGTATAGCGAAAAGTGTACTTTATCTCATGAGATATTCGCCGACGAGAGACTACAGGAGCTGTGGAAAAAATCTTTCTGCAGTATGACTGATTTCTGTGTCAGCAGAGAGCTTTGCAGGTTCTCAATCTGTTGGGTAATCATGGGTTATCTCATGTCTCATAAAGATTACGTTTTAGACGTACGCAGCCTCGCTGTAGTACTAACCTTGTCAGCGCTGTCATTGCTATTAATATCCTTGTATTTATTATACGAATACAAGGATCCGATCTCGTCTTCTGAGTATCTAGACAATGACAATTCGCAGACTTCGGATGATGTGCAGCATCAGGGCTAACGCCCGTCGAGAAATAGCTCGCTTTGAGGCTTAAGCCTTGAGCTTGAGCTCTCTTGGCGGGCTATTTCTTTTGGTTTTTGGAAGTTTATTTTTATATATTATTGACTTTTTTATGCAAGTGTGGTATAAATAATATCAGCTTTTGTTGACGGAACAAATGTTTTGTCCGAAAGCGCACTTTGACAAGCAGTTGAGAATAAAGCAAGGTGAGATTTTATGGCGTTATTTTAGCGGAAGCAAAATAGTGTCGTGAAACCTCATCTTGCTCACACGTCATTCGGATGTAAGAGCAGTGTTTTTTATAAAACACGGACATTCCCGTCCGGGTGAGGAGAAAGGTTCGTCATGCGCAGTCGTAGTAGTGAGATTGGCGTAAAGGAATACGCCATTTGCTTCATCGTAGTTCTTGCTATCTGCTTCGGATTTAAAGCCTGCCACACATCAATAGAGCAGGGGAACTGGCACGAAGAAGTCGTCACCGTCTGCAGCAAAGAAGTAGCCACGGTAGGGAGCGGCGATAGCATCTCCCATCAGTACAGAGTGTACACTTCAGGACAAGTGTACACGGTTACAGATTACTATGGGTCTAACGGGCATAGGTTTAATAGCGCCGATATCTACGGCAGAATTGAGCCAGGCAAAGTCTACAGGATCAAGTCGTTTGGTTACCGAGTTCCGGCACTCTCACGCTTCTGGAACATTGAGACCATTGAATTAACGCAGCAGGAGCCCACCGGCACCTGCGGGCTAACGCCGTCGAACAATTGACGGCCGCCGAACTGACATCCGCCGAGAATACTTGGCGGTTCTCTCCGTCGTACATATTCTCCTGCTTGTCAGTTCGCTCCATAGATGTGTATCTATGCTGATGAGTCGGAAACGACGAAAGCGAACTTTTATTCAAACATCATCAATTGCGCCGACAAAACTTCACGCGTAATTTCGTCCGCACGTTCACCAATTAGCACAATTTTTGCTGGCTCTTCCGCCGCAGAATTAGCTATTTGAATCTGATTTTCCGTTGCCTCCAAATGATACCGCGCGCCATTATCATCAATAAAACAGCCCTTCATCCGCCTAAGTTTATAAGCGTCAAAAAGTTCCGGCCAAATTTTTTCCAGAGTCGCCGCAGCAATTTTCATACCAGAAACATCCAGCACCGCATAAGTCGGATTATCCGGCACGACCAACTCGTCATCGTACTTATCAAAAAACGCCAACAAACCCGACGGCGCCGTCATTTTATTGATATCAAATTTACCTCGTGGCGCGCTGAGTACCTTGGCGTAGGGTAGGATGCGCAATTTTTCCTCGTACTCGGCACGTTCATTTTCACCTAGCAAATCTTCTTTGGTCACTAAAATCATATCCGCCGCTTGCAACTCAATTTCATGCGCCGGCTCAATTCCATGTAAAATCTCATGTGCGTCAATAACATAAAAACTCTGCGCCAACTCATACTTATTGAATATTTGTGCATTAATCAATTTCTCAACTAAATTCATCGTTCGCGCTACACCAGTCGCCTCAATAAACACTGGGGCGGGGGAATTGCGACAAAAGTCAAGTAACATTCGTGTCAATGCATGTTTTGACGAACAACAGACACAATCGCCAGCCAAAGTCGTCACAATATCCGCCAATTTCTCCAGCCGATATCCATCAACATTTTCATTAGCATATTCATTCTCAATCACCCGAGAACCCTTATAGCCACTTTGTTGCAATAAGAACTCAAGAACACTAGTTTTCCCAGCACCCAACGAGCCATTCACCAAATATAACGGAACTTTATCGATAACCGCTCGTCCATCATCAAACGGTGCATTAATGCTAAATTCCAAATCATCGTCGCGTTTTGCCATATGCTTATTATACGTCATTTTCACAAGGTGATATACTAAGTCTATGAAAGTCATCTTAGCATTGGGAAATCCAGGCGAAAAATACACAAACACGAGGCATAATGCTGGGTTTTTGGCTATTGATAAATTCACGTCAGAGAATAATGCAGTTTTTTGCAATAAGCCAAAATTTTCCGCCGATATTGCCGAAACAAATATTTCTGGAGAAAAAGTTTTACTAGTTAAGCCAACTACTTTTTACAACGAGGTTGGAATTTCCGCTCGAGCAATTTTAGATTTTTACAAATTGACATTGGACGATTTACTAATTATTCACGACGACACGGCGCTGGATTTTGGTAAAATTCGAACCCGCAAAGGCGGACGAGACGCGGGCAGCAACGGATTGAAATCTCTCCATTCTCACGTCGGATCAGACTTTTGGCATATTCGTATCGGCACAGATAATTTGCTTAGGCGTCAAGTTGGTGACGTAGATTTTGTCCTAGGCAAATTCAACTCAGACGAGCAAAAGATTCTCCAAAGCTGGATATTGCCCGAATCAATTAATTTGATCGAGAAGTTTATTAACGAAACTATCGAGCCGTTCAGTATAAAATATTAACCAGATTCTAGCGTCGTTTTCGCGGCACAATTTTTGACGCGCCGCTTTTCAATTGCTCTTCGGCTTGATGTAATTTCACAGCCGCAGCTTCTTGCAGATTGATAGATCGAGCCTCCAATATGCTGCTGCCGACCGCCAGACTCACGAACAATAAGCCCAGGCCGCCCGTCGCCCATTCCGGCAATTCCAAGTGGAATAATTTGGCAATCATCATCACGCCGAGCGCCATAATTGCCCAGTGAGCGCCATTTTCCAAATATTTATATTTGCTAAGCGCGCCTGTTCGCAACAAATATACGGTTAGCGATCGAACCCAAATCGCTCCAGCGCCCAGCCCAGCCACGATCAGTAGCACGCTGTTGGTAATGGCGAACGCACCAATCACACCGTCAAAGCTAAAGCTGGCGTCCAGAACTTCCAAATATAACAAGCTAGCGAACGCCGCCCAGCCAGTTTTAATCTTAACGGATTTCGCATCATCTTCATGGAAAAATGACCCAAATAGTTCCAATCCAATATGCAGCACAATTCCAAGAACCGCTGAAATCAGCACCAAAGATTTATGCGGCGCCTCGACTGTAAAATACAAAACAGCCGCCACGCTAAGCATTATGCACACCTTAAAATTCTCAAATCGCCCAGCCTTAGCCAAAATCGGCTCAACATGTCGCATCCAGTGAACACGCTTGTTGTAATCGATGAAATAGCTAAGCCCAATCATAATCAAAAACGCACCACCGAACGCATCAATCATCGGCGACGCCTCGTGCAGGATCTTGCCGTACTCAACAGGTTTATGTAGCGCCAGATTGACAACATCCATAAATCCGTGACCGCTCGCAATCATCACAATAGCAATTGGTAATATAAATCGAACAATAAACACCGCCACAAATATGCCAGCCGTCAGGAAGACTTTCTGCCAAACTTGACTCATTCCCGCCAAAACCTTGCTATTTATCACCGCGTTGTCGAAGCTAAACGTAACTTCCAAAACCACCAAAATAGTGAATAGCCAAAGACCGCTAACGCCCATATGACTAAAAATCAAACTGCCCAAACCTAAGGTTAATAGGACTGAAAACCAGAAAATCCGAAACGGATGATGTGAATGTAAAAGATGTTTCATATTGATTTAGTATAGCATAAGCATGGAGTATAATTTTATATATGGCACAAAAATTGCCAGATGGTCGCATAAAAAAGTTTTTATCAGCCAACAGTGAATTGATCGGTTGGGTGGTTTTTGGCGTCCTTATAATCTCTATTTATCAATTCAGCTCACGATTCGGCGTTATGTTATTAAACGGAGAATTTGCAGAATGGTGCAATAAATTACTTCCGTCATTACAAGATTTCATCACGCTGACGTTAAGCGTAATTGTCGAGGCGGTCCCATTCTTAATTTTAGGAATTATCATATCCGCGCTTATCAGGTACTTTTTATCATCAAAAGACGTTTTCAAAATATTGCCAAAAAATGCCTTTCTTCGACGAATTACGCTCTCTATGATCGGGCTAATTTTACCCGTGTGCGAATGTGGCAACGTACCAATTGCACGCAGCTTAATAGCAAACGGACTGAGACCCGCCGACGTTATTAGCTTTCTTTTCGCCGCGCCAATCTTAAACCCGATAACCATAATTTCAACCATGACCGCCTTCAGTTTTGACACCC
>JANDWE010000040.1 GCA_024330325.1 Candidatus Nanosynbacter colneyensis
ACCAAGCCCAACCTCAACCAACGTCTGAAGTTTTCGCGCAATATTCGGCACGCTATCAAAAAACTCCGCCGCTTGATCAATTGTCATATCCAGAACATCAGCAATCGTCTTGTCTTTATACTTAATTTCCAGCGCCTCGCGATTATAACGCTTGCCGTGACATTCGTCACACTGAACGTAAACGTCCGGCAAAAAGTGCATTTCAATTTTTATCACACCATCACCCTGACAATTTTCACAACGACCGCCTTTAACATTAAAGCTAAAGCGCCCAGATTTATAACCTCTAACGTTAGCCTCGGGTGTGCTGGCAAACAGCTCGCGAATCGGTGTAAAAATCCCAGTATATGTTGCTGGATTAGAGCGTGGCGTTCGACCAATTGGCGACTGATCTATGACAATCGCCTTATCAAGCAAATTCACACCTTCTATAGCGTTGTGCAACCCTGGCGCTGTCGTTGCGCGATTAAGTTCCGCCGCTAGTTCCCGCGCCACAATATCATTCACAAGCGTCGACTTTCCGCTACCAGAAACACCAGACACTACAGTCATCAAACCCAAAGGAAACTCCACGTCAATGTTCTTAAGATTATTTTCGCGAGCGCCACGAACAATCAGCTTCCTGTCTTTCATAACTTTACGACGCTTTTTCGGAACGGCAATTTTTTCCGCCCCAGATAAATAGCGACCCGTTATACTATTCTCATTTTTCGCAACAATTTCAGGCGTCCCCATTGCCACTACTTGACCGCCATTCACACCAGCTCCCGGCCCCATATCAACCAGAAAATCACTCTGACGAATCGTGT
Organism: Candidatus Nanosynbacter colneyensis; assembly: GCA_024330325.1. GTDB lineage: Bacteria > Patescibacteriota > Saccharimonadia > Saccharimonadales > Saccharimonadaceae > Nanosynbacter. The sequence goes on from JANDWE010000040.1 coordinate 810, forward strand.
CCTCGTCGTGCTCAACCACCAGTACAGAATTGCCCAAATCACGAAGGCGCTTCAACATATCAATCAACTTGTCGTTGTCGCGCTGATGAAGTCCAATCGACGGCTCATCCAGCACATAAAGCACGCCCTGAAGTCCAGCGCCAATTTGCGTCGCCAAGCGAATTCGTTGCGCCTCACCGCCACTAAGCGTGTTAGCCGCTCGACTTAGTTCCAAGTAGTTCAGCCCAACATTACTCATAAATGCCAAACGAGATTTGATTTCCTTCATAATCAAGCGGGCAATCGTCATTTCTTGCTCAGTCAATTGAAGCTTATTATCAAACAAATCCAATGCATCATCGACACTCAAATCGCACACGTCAACGATATTCAATTCATGAACCGTCACCGCCAAAACCACAGGTTTCAGGCGCGCACCTTTACAGGCATAACAATCCCTCTCGCGCATAAATCGCTCAATATCTCGTCGCATAAAATCGCTATCAGTTTCTTTCCAGCGTCGCTCCAGATTAGGAATAACGCCCTCATAAGTCGTATCGTAATGCCGACCGCCGCCCAAATCAACGCGATATTTTTGGTCGCCAGTTCCGTATAATATTTTATGTTTAGCATCATCAGAAAGCTTGCCTACAGGAACTTTCAAGCTAAATCCGTGAGCTTCAGCAACAGACGCCAATCGCTTCATATTCCAAGCGTCAGAATTCATTCGATTATAAGGTCGAATCGCACCTTCGGAAATTGTCAAATTGTTATTAAAGACCAATTCTGGATCAACCTCCAGCCTCGACCCCAAACCCGTACACACAGGACAAGCTCCTTGCGGCGCGTTAAAACTAAACAGTCGCGGCTCCAGCTCTGGAATATCGACATCAGGGTGATCAACACAAGCATATCTCTGCGAAAATGTCTTCACTTCGTCGCTATCCGCGTCCAAAACCTCGATAACTCCCTGGCCCAGATCCAGCGCCTGCTCAACGCTCTGACTTAGTCGAGATCGCATTTCCGCCGTCAACGCCAACCTATCAACCACCAACTCGATGCTATGCTTGTAACTTTTTTGCAGCTCCGGAAATTCATCCAGCGCATACACCACGCCATCCACACGAACCCTGGCATAACCAAGTCGCTGATATTGCTCCGGAATATGCGCAAACTCACCTTTTTTATTCTTAACAATTGGCGCCAATAACAGAATTCGCTTATCAACAAATTGCCGCAAAATCTCATCAATAATCACCTCGGTCGTGCGACGCGTGACTTCATTGCCACAAATTGGACAATGCGGCACGCCAATTCGCGCAAACAAAAGCCTCAAATAATCATAAATTTCTGTCACCGTAGCCACGGTCGAAAGCGGATTCCGGCTGGAAGACTTC
>JANDWE010000030.1 GCA_024330325.1 Candidatus Nanosynbacter colneyensis
AAACTTGGTGGTGAGCTGTTGTTGAAGGTTTACTAAGCCTCACGTAAATCAAATAAACGTCCTCATTGCAGGGTGTTTATTTTTTATGATAAACTTTTATCATATGGGAGCTGGAACGCTAAAAGACATAAAGTCGGCATACCGAGTAGCAGTAAAGGGATTAGTGCGTGATGAATCAGGTAGACTACTGTTCGTTCAAGAGAGAAGTGACTCATGGGATCTTCCTGGCGGTGGGCTAGAACATGGTGAGGATATTACAGAAGCGTTGAAACGAGAATTTCTGGAAGAACTAGAGACAGATATCGAAGTCGCTGCAGAAAATCCCTTGATTATTCCAACTTGGAATACAAAGTTCGACGACCCCGTTTTGATTATTGCCTACAAAGTTACTCTATTAACGACACCTAGTAAAACAGATGAAGTTTCCAACTTTAACTATTTCGATATTCATGAAATCAAGCAAGAAAAGCTGGATTCTACGCTGATTGGTAATCTTTCAAAGATATATCAAATTGACCGCTAGTACTCTCGAGAGAAATATTTCTATGCTTTCCATACGGCAGACAGTACTGAAGACGCTCTCATATCGCTCTGTGCTATAAAAGAGAATGCAGGACACTTTCTGACACCCGGGGATATAACGTATAATAGATTAGACTGGCTCGGGCAATAAATTTAGGAGATATCATGGACACCGTAATAAAAACTATTAAAGCACGCACCTGGAAGGACGGTAAAGAAATTCACCCAGAAGATCAGACTCTTCCGGTAAATCAGGTATATGCTTGGCTTTTTACTCACGATAATAAAATAGCCATTGTCTCTAAAGATGGTCGAAAGTGGCAGCTGCCCGGTGGAAAACCAAATAATCACGAGACTTACTTGCAAACCATTGTACGTGAAGTAGCAGAAGAGACGGGAATTAATACAGACAGTGTGTCTAGTCAGTATAAGTTCTTTGGTTATTACGATATCTTGGAAACGGATAGCTTAAAAAATGATGACGAGTACTTACAACTTCGGGTTAGTCTGAAACTTAATAAGAATGCCGATGAGTATATCTTACATCAACAGAACGAGGACGAAGAACAAATGCAGGAAGAGCAGATACGGTATGCTAAATTTGTGACAGTTGATGAACTCACACAGCACATTCCATGAGCAAACGAAAGCGCGGAGCTGAAAGCCGCTATACAAAGTCAAATAAATTTTCCCGTATCACATTAGCACATTTTTCGACCGCAACCTCATGCCCGAGTAAATATCCATTACGCTTCAACTCCGGTAGCTCGCGCACTTCGTGAAACATCATATTAAGTTCAGATACGAAAAATAATTCCCGAAACGGCATGCCTTTGAGTCGAGATTCATCTCGTGGCTCGGTTAAGATAACACCAGAATTTTTTCCAAAAATCACTTTCTCACGACCATTGGGGAAGTTTACTGCAAGACACGTCGTGTATTGCGCTCGTCTGTTTGTTTTATCTTCAAGCTTCTTTAGGCAATAATCTACGATTTCTTGATCGCTCATCTCATGACCATTCCAGCGTCTTGTAAATACGCCAGGCTCACCATTTAAGGCGTCAATTTCCATGCCAGAATCATCAGCGATAATTATCAGGTTTTTATCATTTCCATGTAAATGATTCCTTGCGTGTCGCGCCTTCAATAGGGCGTTTTGTTCAAATGTTGCGCCCGTTTCTATGCAGTCGGGTATTTGATAATCCAAATCTGCCAACGAAATAATTGATGTCTGCGGAGCGAATTTATGAAACGCGGCGACAAATTCTGCGTATTTGCCTGGGTTTCTGGTGGCGAAAAGTATAGTTGCTGTCATTGAGTATGATTATATCAACTATCATAAACATCGAAAAATTGCTAATTTGACGGCATTATAATATTATCGAACCAAGCAATGATAATTTCATCCATATACAAAACAGCCGATAATGACGGGCTAATCGCTCATATTTATGAACATTTATTAGCTCAGTACGTTTTGAAATATCTTCAAGACAATGAGTTCTTTGTTTTGAGCGATATCATACTGTCTGCAAAAACATATGGCGACACTTGTTTTATGGATGCTGAATTATATAGCTCAGAAGCGAAAAAGACATATGACGAGGCATTGCGAGAGTTTGATAAATTAGTTATTCCAGAAGATGATATTTTGAGGGCTGCTGGCGAGTGTGGAATAGAAATGAATCGAAATATAGTAGAAGTCGACCGAAGTGAACTGAGTAAAAAGCTACGCGAAGTTCAGATTTCTCCGTGGCGTAAGCAAATTGATATGGCGTATCGTAAGGCTCACGACGAGAGCTCTGTTAATATGCTTTTTCGTACTTCGTATATAAAATACAGTAAAGAGTCTGATGATCTTTTTCGTGAATGCGTTCTGGAGTATTCAATTGATGAAAGTCATATACAGACGCCGGTTGATCAAGCTCTGGCGGCAATTGTTATGCAGATTGTGGCTCTCAATTTCTTGACGGTCGTGCGAGAAAAATATACCGTATATGATCGTGGCGATCAATGGTCGGAGGCATCAATTTCAGTTGGATACAGAATGTTTCTTGGGTTGCTGAAGAAAGATGACAAAATAATTAATCAATTGAACTGTGATTTCTTAGAGTATATAAAAATTTTATCGTCGTCTGTATTTTGTGATAATTTACAAAAAGCTCTTGTTCGATGTTCGGACAATCATAAACAGGTTATATTAAATAGGAGTACGCTAAATGCGATCCTTGGAGGGTGTATTATTGGTGGCAAAGGTTGGTTGGAAATGGCGGATAGTGCTCGAATAAGGCAAATGATCAATTCAATCGAGCTGGATGTATATGAGGTCAATTCGTAGCTTGAAAACCTTGCTTTTTACCTCTCATCGTTTTAGCATCATCAATAGTGGCAACTGCATCTGCAATACTCTATCTGTGTACTGATAAGAAAGCTTTGTGAATTATTGAGCCATCGAAGTCAGACTAACCGCTATCCGCCCGCCAAACACCGTCAATCCCGCCGCAATCGTTAGTCCATGACCGAAAGTTGGCAATTGCTGATAGTTAATATTTGTGGGTTTACTATTGTTTGGCTGTTTTATGCATAGAGCGGTATTGGGTTGGCTGTCGTTTGGCGGTACAACTTGGTCGCGTGTACCGTAAAAGGAGGTGATGCGCGCTAACTTTGCTTGCATGTTAGGTAGGCTGCTGGCTAATTCGTCAATTGCCCGGGCAAGCGTCTGGTTTTTCAAGCGCTGCCGATATACAT
>JANDWE010000120.1 GCA_024330325.1 Candidatus Nanosynbacter colneyensis
GTGTAAGCTATACATTAAGTAAGGAGGATCTTAACATTATGGAAAAGTCTAACTATATATTTGTCGGGGTTGATCCACAGAATGATTTTATCGATGGGAGTCTTGCTGTTGCCGAAGCAGAGCAAATCATCGAACCTATCAACTCCATTGCCGACGAGATACGAAAACACGATGGCACGGTTGTATTCACCCGAGACTGGCACCCCGAAAAAACACCACATTTTGACAAATGGCCAGTTCACTGCGTGGTCAACACCAGAGGAGCTGAATTTCACAAGGACCTAAATATTCAGCCTAGCGATATTATCATCAATAAAGGCACCGGTCAGACAGACGGATACTCTGGATGGGAGGGTAAAAGCGATGCGAACGAAACACTAGAATCTATCATAACGCCAAAAACACCCCATGAAAAAGTTAAAGTATTTCTCGGCGGATTAGCAACAGATTTTTGCGTAAAATCTACCGCCCTAGATATCGCCGAACATTTCAAAGATGACAGGCGTGTTACTACATACCTACTTATAGACGCCATCCGCGCTGTAGGATTAACCCCAACAGCCGAAGAAGAAGCATTATCTGCAATGAAGGAGGCTGGAATATTAGCAATATCAGCCGAAGAAGCAAAGAAGATAATTCAGGAGGCAATTTAAATGGAGAAGAGATCAGAAATATCACAAGGATTAGATTACTACAAAGCAACTATGGGGATGAACGAGTTCTTAAAACATCCTGAAGCAGAAGTTACTTTCACACTGAAAAATCGCTCCCCTAATCTATTATCCGAATTTGTATCCCCAGTAGAATTACAGGATAGACTAAATGAGCTAGCTGAAGGATGGCTGCCTGATGAAGTAGCCTACTTAGCCGGACTACAAAACCAAGACGGCAAAGAGACATTTTCGCAAGAATACCTTGATTTCCTAATAAGTAACCCCTTGCCCCCGGTCAAGATTGGATACGATAAGCGCGGCGACCTAGCGGTTGAGGCTACGGGAAAATGGCCCCTAGTTACATTCTGGGAAACCGTTATCATGAGCGAGATAAATGAAATATATTTTCGTAACAAACTCGCACGTGAAGGTCGCTCTTTGGAAGAAGTGTATGCCGAAGGAGATCGCCGATTAGACGAAAAGATCAAATTATTAAAAAGCCGCCCAGATATTAAATTTTCTGATTTCGGCACAAGGCGACGTTTTAGTTTTAATTGGCATAGGCACGTAATTGAACGAGTTGCAAATGAGCTCCCTGATAATTTTGTCGGAACTTCAAATATATACTTGGCGCATAAACTAGGATTAAAACCAATTGGAACTTTTGCACACGAAATGCCAATGGTCTACGCTGCACTGGCAGACAAAGCCGGAAACAACCCACTAAGTGGTCACAATCAGGCACTAAGAGACTGGCGAGACACATATGGCAACGAATTATCAATTGCCCTAACAGACACATTTACAACAGATTTCTTCTTCACCGACTTTACACCCGAACAAATGGCTTCGTGGAAAGGACTACGACACGATTCTGGCGACCCAATAGAATTTGGAAATAAGGCTATTGAAATTTACAAAAAGAACGGAATTGACCCTTTGGAGAAAACTATCGTCTTTAGTGATGGACTTGATGTGGACGAAATTATTAGGATAGCTGATTACTTTAAGGACAAAATAAATGTAACATTCGGCTGGGGTACAACTTTGACTAACGACCTTGGAATTACACCCAATAACTTTGTTATGAAAGCCACAGAAGTCGATGGAGTATCTACGGTCAAATTGAGCGACACTCCTGGCAAACATACAGGTTCAGGTGATAAAATTAGAGAGTATAGTAAATACGTAAAAGCAGCTTTGGCTAAAAATGCACTGAATAATACTCTAGTTGCTGTATGAAAAAACAATGCTAATATCTATAAATCGTAAATTATGGTATGACGGTCCAAATTACACCGCAGACAGCGTAATAATCAACACAATCGCACAAAAAATTCTTTTGATAAAACGATCCAGCGGTGAATGGGCATTGCCTGGAGGGTTCATCAATTCCGAAGAAGACTCCTTTACCGCAGCAATTCGCGAAACAAAAGAAGAAACTGGAACGATAATTAGTGACGATCCAATATTAATATACAAAGGGTTTGTTAACGATCCACGCAACAGTCAGACGTCATGGATCGAAACCAGTGCGTATCTGTTCATAGTCAACGAACTATCAGAGGTGTCAGGACGAGACGATGCTATCGATGCAGCCTGGCTACCACTCGATAATTTGCCTAAATTATACGCATCGCATGATGAAATAGTGACCAGGGCTATTGATTATTTGTCTTGTCGGTCGCTAATTAAGATAGCAGAGTTTTCCGAAAATTATCGCAATATTAACGGCGGTCATATGCAATACGACAAAATTATCGCTACAAAAAATGATCATTCGGTATTTATTAAGCGAACATCGACTAAATATGGCGACATAAAACGAAATAGACTGCGCCAATATCTGAGAAAAGAAGCGTTCACGATATCTTATCTGCGCTGTCATGGATATAGCGGAATCCCATCCAGATCAATACTGCGAGACGATGACACTTTTATCATGGAGACAATGACGTCCAACGAAGGTTGGCTATGGCGAGCAAAGAACGAAACGCTAGACGCTTATGTCAAATCAGCGAAGGAAAAATTTGACGAATTGGAAAATATACCATTGCCGCCTGATACTTTTGATATCGAATCATCACGCGATAGTTTTATTAAAGAAGGTTGGGCTTCGTTAGACGAGCAGAAAATAGCTAAATTGAGAGAGTTGTCATTAGGATTCTTAGACAGATTAACACCCCATAGTCAAAATATAACTAAGAAATTATTAGCAGACTTGCCTGCCTTACTAAATGCCGGAAGTCGACATAGCGATATAAAAAAATTAGTTTTTTGTCATCACGACATTCGACAATCAAATATGGCTTGGCACCCCAAACGCGGCACTAAGTTAATCGACTGGAG
>JANDWE010000031.1 GCA_024330325.1 Candidatus Nanosynbacter colneyensis
TCCTTACCATAACAAGCAGCCGTCCACCCTTGGCATAGACGATTGCTGGGTCGAACAAAGTGCTGATTTCGTCTGGATGATTGACGTCGGCTTGAACGGATTGAACGCCGTCCAAGCTGTCGCGCCTGAGTGCGGCCGTTACTTCATTCGTGGCAAAATCTTCCCACATATGCCAATCCGGCTGGAGCGCGTCAATTGCTACGTATTCCATCATATTGGCGAAGCTTTCGTTGAGCCACAAGTCGTTCCACCAGTTCATGGTAACGAGATTGCCAAACCATTGATGGCTGAGCTCGTGCGCGATAACCGTGGCAATGAAGCGTCTGGATGATTCTGGGGTCAATTCTGGGTCCGCAAGCAAACAGCTTTCGCGGTAAGTAATCAATCCCCAATTTTCCATGGCGCCAGAGGAAAAATCGGGAAGAGCGACGTGGTCGGATTTTGGCAATGGATATTTGACGCCGAAATATTCGTCATAAAAATCGATTGAGCGAGTGGCGATATCTAACGCAAAATCTAAGGTATTTTCATTCTGAGCTGGCGTCGCCCAGACGTTGACTTCAACGCCAGACTTGGTGCGGGCGGTTTTTTTGTGTAATTCACCGATGACGAAAGCCAGAAGATAGCTACTCATTCGCGGTGTTTTCTCAAATGCCGTCGTGAGAGAATTGTCATTTTCCTCTTGGTGCTTTACGGGCATATTTCCCAAAACTGTTATTCCTGGGCGAGTTATTAGCGTCAAATCATATTCAGCTTTGGCGGCTGGCTCATCAACGCAAGGGAAAACTTCGCGGGCGTGGTGTGATTCAAATTGAGTTGCGAAAAGCTGTTTTTTAACGCTGTCGTGAGTGAAGTAGCAAGGATATAAACCGTGCATTGCGTCGGTAATATTTCCAGAAAAATTGATGTGAATTGTGTGGTTTCCGTTTTCAAGGTTCGGCTGGGATAATCTCAATTCGTCAAACTCACCAAATGAAACTTCGGCGGGCTGATTGTCGATTGTGGCTGATTGAATTGTTAAACCTTTGGAATGTAGCGAAATTGATTCGCTGGTGGAATCGCCAGAAATGATAACTGTGCCAGAAAATTCTTTTTCCTCGGCGTGTGTTAGATCAAGAGTTAAGTTGTAATGATTTGGTGTGAATGTGTCAAGTAAGCGTGGAACTTTAGTCATAGTTTAATTATAATACAGTCATGAGGGTGAATAAAATACGACGTCGGCAAGTGGTGATTGCGCTGGTAATTTTGATAGTCGGCGTGGCGGTTTGGGCTTCGCGAATTTCGCAACCCGAACCTCAGACAATTCAAACTTCAACGCAACGAGAATTATTTGGTGCTTCGAACGCCAAATCGGAATTGGAAAAGATAGAAGTTAAAGGACGTGCGCCAAAGACTGGCTATTCCAGAAAGCAATTCGGCAACGGCTGGGGCAAAATTAACGGCTGCTCTGTGCGGGAAGTGATTCTGGCTCGAGATTTGACGGATGAGAAAATTGATGAAAAATGTCGAGTTCTGTCGGGTGTGCTGAATGATCCGTACACCGGTCAAACAATCCAATTTCAGCGCGGCGAAAAAACTAGTTCTAAGGTTCAGATTGATCACGTCGTGGCTTTGAGTGATGCTTGGCAAAAGGGTGCGCAGCAAATTTCTCCAGAAGAGCGAGAGAAATTAGCGAATGATCCGTTAAATTTATTAGCGGTTGACGGCCCAGCGAACCAAGCCAAAGGTGACGGCGACGCGGCAACTTGGCTGCCGAGTAATAAGCCTTTTAGGTGTCAATATATTGCGCGACAAGTGGCTGTGAAACGCAAATATCGCTTGTGGGTAACGGAAGCTGAAAAAAGCGCGATGTCGGGCATTTTGGAAAAGTGCGTGGAAGTAAATTGACAAAATGAAAAATTTTTAATACAATGAGAAAGTACTCATCCGGCCGGCAGGTCGGAGTTTTTC
>JANDWE010000035.1 GCA_024330325.1 Candidatus Nanosynbacter colneyensis
CAAAGAAGAAAACTGGGGTAAGAAAAAATTGGCCTATACAATCAAGCGTGAAGACTTTGCAGTTTACGTTTGTTTTGAGGTTAAATTGCCAGCACCAGCTTTGTTGAAGATTTCAAACACACTTAATATTACTGACGAAGTCTTGCGCTACCTATTGGTAAAAACTGATGAAAAAACTCGTCAAGCATTAAGCGAGCAAAAAGCACGCAACGAAGAATCTGATTCAAGCGAATCAAGTAAATAAGCCTAACTACCGTAAGGTGAAAGAGGGGATAGAATATGGCACGAAGTATCAATCAAGTGATTTTGTTGGGTAGATTGACACGTGATCCAGAACAGCGAACAACTGCTTCTGGCAAGAACGTAGTTAGTTTTAGTATCGCTGTTGATCGACAATCTCAAGACGATCAGGCTGACTTTTTCAATATCACAGCCTGGGATAAACTTGGTGATTTGGTAATGCAATATCTAAGCAAAGGTCGTCGGGTTTTAATCCAAGGACGACTGCGACAGGATAGCTGGGAAGATAAGGATACTGGTAAAAGGCAGAGTCGAATTGAAGTTACTGCTTCGGACGTAACGTTCTTAGACGGTCCAAGCGGCGACAATTCAGGTTCTACAGTACCAAAGACTACTAAAAAAGAGGAAGTCGTAACGGAAATTGACGATAAGCCAATTGACCTAAGCGAAATTCCATTCTAATAAGGAGATTAAAATGGCACAATTGAAGAAAAATCCACCGATTATTTTTGATTATAAAGATGTAAAAACTTTGCAACGTTACATCAATGTTTACGGTCAAATCGAGCCAATCAGCAAGACTGGTTTGAGCGAAAAGCAACAGCGAAGCTTGGCGGTAGCAATTAAGCGTGCTCGCCACTTGGCTTTGTTGCCATTTGTTACTAGCAACTAGGAACGTTTAATGCGCAATATCTCGTTGCTATTACATATTTGGCAGCGAGATATTTTATTGGAAAGGAGAAAATATGTATCAGCCAACTGATTTGAAAAAGGGCGTAGTTTGTCAAATTGACGGCAAGCCATATCGCGTCGTAGAGTACGGCCAAAAAGTTATGGGTCGTGGCGGTTCGATTGTTAACGTGAAATTGAAAAACCTAATTGACGGAAGTGTTATTCCAAAGACTTTCAAGGGTCAAGAGCGAATTGAAGCTGCGGAAGTAAATAATAAAACTGCGCAATATTTGTATAACGACGGCGACAAGTTCTATTTCATGGATCCGACTAGCTTTGAGCAATTTGAGCTGGCTGCGGAAATCGTGGACGACGCCAGTAAATACCTGAAAGAAGGCGATGAATTAAGTCTTCAATTCTTCGACGGTCGAGTGATTAACGTTGAACTACCAAAGAACAAATATCTGGAAGTTACCTACACGGAAGATGTGGTTAAGGGTGATACGACTTCATCTGTGCTAAAAGACGCTACTTTGGAGACGGGGCTAGTTGTCAAAGTTCCAGCATTTATCAAGCAGGGCGATATTATTAGCGTTGACACATCGACTGGTGAATATCGCGAGCGAAAGAAATAGTCATATTTAATGAAACAGCGATTAGATAAAGCCCTGGTTGAGCGCGGTTTGGCGACAACAAGATCTCAGGCGGATAATTTTATTCGCCTGGGCTATGTTTTTTTGAATAAGAAAATTGTCCAAAAATCAGGGACTATGGTGTCTGATTCGGACGAGATAAAGCTCGAGAAGAAAGAAACTTATGTTTCGCGAGCTGGCTTAAAACTGGCAAGCGTAGCGGAGTATTTTCATCTTAATTTTCAGGATAAAACTGTTCTGGACATTGGTTCGAGTACGGGCGGATTTACTGACTATTCGCTGCGCCATGGCGCCAAAAAGGTATTTGCTGTTGATGTTGGAACGGATCAACTTCATCCAAGTTTGAGACCGAATCCAAAAATTGTTCTTCACGAAAAGACGGATATTCGTGATTTTTATGCAGATGAAGCAATTGATATTATCGTGGGCGATGTGTCGTTTATATCTCTGAGGGAAATTTTGCCGCACGTAGCAGAAAATTTGATGAATAGCGGTACTGTTTTAATTGCTATGGTGAAACCTCAATTCGAAGCGGGGCGGCATCAGGTTAATAAGGGAATTATTAAAAACGATAAAGTTCGTCGACAGATTTTATCCGACTTTGAAGATTGGGCGAAAAAGTATTTTGTTATCTTAGATAAAAAAGATAGTGAAGTGGCTGGCAGTAAGGGCAATCTTGAGCGATTTTACAAATTGAAATTAGCTAAACGTTAAACCTAAATTCAACGACATCATTTGGTTGCATGACGTAAGTTTTTCCTTCGGTGCGAATTTTGCCGTTTTCACGAGCCTTAACTTCCGATCCCGCTGCGACTAAATCGTTAAAATCAACAATCTGTGCGGCAATAAATCCGCGCTCAAAATCCGAGTGAATAACGCCCGCGGCTTGCGGTGCAGTCCAGCCTTTGTGAATTGTCCAAGCTCTGACTTCTTTTTCGCCCGCAGTTAAGTAACTTTGTAGTCCGAGCGTATCGTAGGCCGCGTGAATAAGTTTGGCAAGTCCAGTTTCCTTGACGCCGTAGCTTTCTAGTAACTCTTTGGCGTCATTTTCAGATAATCCCTTCAACTCTTCTTCTAGCTTTGCGCAGACAAAGACGGTTTTTGCAGGACTTACGAGTTCGGTCAATTGACTCTGTAGATCGGAATTGTTCAATCCTTCCTCGTCGACATTAAACGCATAAATTACTGGCTTGGCGGTAAGAAGGTGTAGGTCGGAAATTGCCTCAAAATCCACATCTGACAGGGCGGAAATTGGTACGCCTTTTTGTAAATTGTCGATTAAAAACTGCAGATATTCAACTTTTTGACGAGCTTTTGGGTTTGCTTTGGCTTCTTTTTGAAGCTGGGGCAGGCGTTTTTCAAGAGTTTGCAAATCAGCCAGAATAAGCTCAGTATTTATAACCTCAATGTCTTTCTTAGGGTCAATTGGCGCTTCATCATGGCGCAGAATCTTTGAATTCTCAAATGCACGAACAACATGAATAATTGCGTCGCACTCTCTGATGTTGTGAAGAAACTTATTACC
>JANDWE010000113.1 GCA_024330325.1 Candidatus Nanosynbacter colneyensis
GAGAGAAAAGATTCTTTATTGTCTGTTTCAAGTCTTTATGTGACATAGATAAAACTTCCGCCGAAAATATAATAACAGCCACATCTTGGTCATTTTTCATATTAGGCAGCTCCAGGCGAATAATTTCATAAACACGTCGACGTATACGATTCCGACGCACCGCTGATTTTAGGACTTTTTTACTAACAACAACCGCAAACCTACTGTGATTTCGATACGGGTTTTTCACATATTTTATCGTGGCTATGGACGAACGAACCGCTTGTCCATTTTTATAGACAAACTTAAGGCTGCCATGACCATGAAACCGATTACATTGTTGTAACATATTTTACAATTATATCAAAAAATCCCGCCTTCATCGACGGGATAATTTTTAGCTATCAATTAAATAGCAATTTTAGCGCGGCCCTTTAGGCGGCGGCGCTTCAAAACCATCCTACCAGCCTTGGTAGAAACTCGTGCCCTAAAACCATGCGTCTTTGCGCGGTGTCGGGTGTGTGGTTGAAATGTTCGCTTTGGCATATCAACAAATAGTATATATTCTTTCAGTACTTTTTGCAAGTCGACAATGACTTTTCCACTATCGACGTATATTTTTCCACAGTTTTAACAGATGAGAATTTTAATTGTGGAAAACTCCACCCCTGTTTTGGATGGTAACATTTCTACTACGTTTATACTTGTGGAAAACTTCCCTTATTTGCTATAGTAAAGATAGTTAACAGGATTTGAGGGAGTAATTTTCGTGGATAGTCATGCGGTTTGGCAGGGTGTTTTAGGTGAGATTGAAGTAACTGTATCGTCTTCGTCATTTACTGCGTGGTTCAAAAATACCAAATTGGAAATAATCTCCGACAAAGAAGTTCTTATAATTGCGCCGAATATTTTTGCTAGAACTCAACTTGAAAAGCGATTTCATCCGCAAATATTAGAAGCCTTGGCTCATAACGGCATTAACGCCCCATCCATTTCTTATAACGTCGAATCCAGCAATAAAAAACCGCGCGTTAATCGTGAGGTTGATAAAAGTGGACAACAAGAAACAGCGAAGCCACTGATTTTACCATCGAGGAAATCTCATTCTAGTAATCTTAACCCCAGATATACCTTTGATAACTTCATCGTTGGCTCAAGTAACGATTTAGCCTATGCTGCCTGCCAAGCGGTCGCCGCACATCCAGGAGAAAAATATAATCCACTCTATCTTTACGGAGGCTCTGGACTTGGTAAAACTCACTTAATGCAAGCTGTTGGTAACGAGATAGTTAAAAAACAATCTTCGGCGCGAGTGCTTTATATCACTACGGAAACGTTTGTTAACGAGTTTCTGGATTCTATTCGTTTCAAGAAAAAAGGTTTTTCCGATAAATATCGCAATGTCGATGTATTGATTGTCGATGATATGCAATTTATCGCCGGGAAAGAAAAAACTCAGGACGAATTTTTCCATACGTTTAACGATCTTCATCAAAACAACAAACAAATCATTATTAGCTCGGATAAACCGCCAAAAAGTATCCCTACTCTAACCGATCGTTTGCGCAGTCGATTTGAATGGGGTATGGCGATTGATATTCAGATGCCCGATTATGAAACTCGTTGCGCTATCGTTAAAGCAAAAGCCGAACTCAGCAACACTGAGCTAGATTCCGATGTCGTAGAATATCTGGCGACCAACTTTAAGACAAACATTCGCGAACTGGAAGGCGCTTTGAATCGACTGCTTGCTTATGCGGAAATGCAGAATTTCACGCCTGATTTGGCGGCGGCTGAAGGAATTTTGGGAGATATTAAACGCAATAGACCACAACACATAACCGCCAAACAGATACTTGATAAGACGGCTCGTTATTATAATATTGACGTAAAAGATATGTGCTCATCCAGACGAGACAAATTTATCGCAATGCCAAGACAAATTGCGATGTTTCTTCTGCGTAGTGAGCTGAAAATGAGTTTTCCGAAAATTGCCCAAGAGCTTGGACGAAAAGACCACACGACCGCTATGCATTCAATTGAAAAAATTACTAAGGAAAGTCTTACCAACGTCAGTATTCGCGAGCAAATTAACGACATCAAGGATAAATTATATGTTCATTAATTGTGGAAAAGCTGTGCAGATGTTGTGTTTTCGCGGTGACTTACCAACACACAGATCTGTGGAAAGAAAACGACGAGTCGGCAGGCAGTGGAATAATACACAAATATCCACTATAAAGTCCACAAATAACACACAGAGTTTTCCACCTATTTTATTGCCACTTCACCCCTGTTTGAACACATTTTTTACCCAGTTTCCACAACGCCTATTACTATTAAGACTAATTAAAAATTAAGGAAAGTATAATGAAAGTATCAGTCACCCAAGAAAAACTTGCAAAAGCACTTAATCTAATCAAAGATATTGCATCAAGCCGCAATGAACTGCCGATATTGAACAATATTTTACTTCGTACTGATGGAGGAAGACTATTGATTGCTGGAACAAATTTGGAGATTGCTTCTACTCAATACATTGGTGCGAAAATTGAAGATCATGGATCTATTACAATCCCTGCCCGATTGGTGTCAGAATTCATTACAAACTTGCCAAGCGGTCCGGTGGAACTTGAAACCAGAAACGAGCATTTGCATATAACTTCAGGAAAATTCTCGTCAGTTATCAATGGCGTGGTAGCTGACGAGTATCCTGAGCTGCCTACAATTGACGAAAAGACCGCTATGCAATATGAAATTGACGTTGAGGATCTTAAGAAAGCTATAATCCAAACGAAGTTGGCTGTCAGTTCTGATGTCACGCGAGCAGTTCTTACGGGAGTTTATTGGCACAATTACGAAGGGTCGCTATATTTGGCTGCTACTGATGGCTACAGGTTGGCAGAAAAGCGTCTGATAAAGTCAGATAATGAAGTTTCAGCGATCATTCCTGCATCTACATTGGCGGAAGTCAGTAAGAGCGTCGGCGATGAGAAGAAAATTACGGTTCTTTTTGACGATTCTCAAGTTTGTTTTAAGACGGGAGATATGGAAATTGTTAGCCGATTAATTGATGGAAAATTCCCTGATTATCGTCAATTAATTCCAGCGACCGCGGAAACTGAGATTGTTATTAAGAAGTCTGATTTTAGTCGAGTTACGAAAATTGCGGCGTTATTCGCGCGTGAATCTGGTGGTGGAATTACAATTACCGCATCAGAGGAAAATTCCCTGCTTTCTATTCATTCGATTGCGTCTGAACTTGGCGAGAACACCTCAGAGGCAACAGCCAAAATATCCGCAGATGGTCAAGTTACTCTCAATTCGCGCTATCTAACTGAGGTTCTGAATATTATTGACGCGGATGAAATTGTATTCTCATTTAATGGTAAATTGTCGCCGTGTGTAATTCGCGAGCAAGTAAAAAATCCTGATTATACGCACATTATTATGCCGCTTAAGAGCTAAATATCTCTATAGGTATAGCACCAGTCAGGATTTGAGCCTCTACACTGAACTACAGCTCCTGTAGACTTTTCTTTCTCTGTTGGCCAGATATGATTATTGACTTTGATGTCATAGTCTTCTTGATTTATTCCCTTTTCTTTTAATTTTGCGAACGCATCATCAATTTGAGATCGATTGAAATAGTCGGTCACGGTTATGCAAATTCCTATTGTTTTATCTCCTTCAGATCTGTATCTATCACATGGAAATATATAAAAATCTTTACTATGGATAGGTAATGATTTAATAGCAGGATTTTTATTTTCTAATTGGCGGGTTTCTTCCTTGCCTTTCTTGCCGGCTATTCCTTCTTTGATATCAGTGTATTTATCTTTTGCATATTCTTTTTTTGCCTCATCTGTAATAGGGTTTAGGGCGAATATGACATTTTTCTTTTCATTTTTATTGATGGCTATTTCAGTCGTGTAGTCTTCAAATCCGTTAGCTGAGAAAGTAAATTTATGGTTGCCGTGCTTTACTTTAATATCTTTCCTTGATGAAATTTGCTGGTTTTTTACGTCACCATAAGACATCATCAAGTTGTCAGGTATGGAATATACATATATCGTGGCATCGAATTGCAGTAGATAAACTGCATATATAATCAGTGAGATAGATAGAGCTACGAATGAGACGATAGCTATTTTTACTTTGCGATCTAATTGCGTAAAAATATTGAACATAATTATTTATTTAACCTCGCTACTACATTATCTGAGAACCCTAGCTGTGTCTGTACACGACCAATATTGGCATACCTAGGCGGATGATCCCCAAGCGATGCTTCTGCTGCAACATTTCCGTTACCTTGGTCGCCTATATACAACATAGTGTGCCCGTTATTTACTAATATATCGCCAGGTTGAAGATCGCTAGGTGATTTAGTATTTATGATGGTATATTTTGGTGAATTCATCACATAATTTCTCTGAATACTTGTTCCTGCTGACGGATAGTCTGGGTCGGCTCCACTGGCACGCATAACAGTAGATACATACTTTCCACAGTCATTCATATCGCCACCGGCTTCAGGGTTATATTTAGCACGAGCATCTATGTATGCCTGTGATGCTGTGCCTGGATTATCTTTATTTATCAGTCCTTTTGCTGTTTCTACTATACTTCCGGCATGTACGCCGCCAGTATTGTTTGCGCAACTTGATGCACTTACAACACTACTTCCGTTGCTACCTTCTCCGGTGGATGCTGGATCTCTGTAGTTTGGATGACCTGACTTTGTAAAATCGCTATTGAATAATTCGTAAATGTTTTTAAGATAGTTTTGAGTTTCTGTTGGAGCATCAGTCAGAGGACTAGAATCGGAGGTGTGACTTTGGACATTACCGCCACCCCAGTTATATTCTCCTGCCGCATATAGAATAGTCTTAGACTGTCTTTTCCATGGACTACCAATATCCCCCAAGGGAGTCTTTTTGTCTGTACCCATAGATTTGATTAGATGTGCAGCTCCAAAAACTGCGTCGTAAGGGTTTGTTACTTCAGCTTTGCCATCGCCGTTACCATCTTGAGCATGGCCAGCCCATGTTCCCGGCATAAATTGCATAGGACCACTAGCACCAACCTGTGAGGATGCCCATTGAGAGTTTAATGGTTTCCAGGTGTTTCCCTGCTCTGTTAGATATAGTGCTGCTAAGAAATTAGGATTAACATCGAATTTTTCTGCAGCTGCTGAGAAGATTTTTCCCCAGTCTGATGGAATATTTTTAGATAAATCGGCTGACACGGAACCTGCAGCTTCGGTGCAAGCAGAGCTTTTTGGATCATACAGTCGTATATTCTGAGCAGGATAATCTGCCTCTGTTAGTGCTAAGGTTGATTGTGGCAATAGTAAGATTGTGACTAGGGAAAATATAATAATTTTTTTCATCTTAATTAACCTTCCTTGCATACTCCCAATGCCACGGCTCAGAATTACTGCCACCTGGTTCAGCCCAAGCTGGATGTACGTAACCGTATTTATGAGCGTTAGCCTTCAGCCATTTATACACAGAAGAATCAAATCCTCCAACATTAATGTCTGCAGCGAGTCCCCAGCCGTGGTTTGATCTGCATGGAGGAGCTGGAGCTGCTCTTTTCCCTAGTTCTTTTCTGTATCTAATTTGTGTTGCACAATCTCGATACGCTTCATTAATTGTTAAGTCGGATCCGTTATCGGCTTTATACGCTTTATTCATTTCTTCCATAGCCGCTGCAGCTTTCTTATTCATTTTATTGCCTGGCGAGAAAGATAGAGTTTGCAATTCTGAATCTGGAATTTCTCCGTTACTATGGCCTCCCCATCCGTCTTGTTGTGCTTCCTCTAATTGTGGTTCGCCAACCGCTTCTCCAGTTGATGATGAAGTTTCTTTAGGAGCGCCTTCTCCAGGATCTTTAATATAATATTTACTATCTGTGTCTCCAGCTTGATTAGCCAATAGGCTAGCTATTACTTCCTCTAGAGCACAAGGATCAGATTTCTTATAAACAGGAACAACATATCCCGTACTTCGGTCTCTCTCTAAACTCTTTTTTCGGGCATCGTCATAAGCTTTGCAAGTTTCGGCAGTATAAGTGTTTGGATCGGCTTTTAATACTGCAGGATCTGTATATCCATACCAAGGTATTCCCATAGATTTCATGACGGCTAATCTATTAGTAGCAGCTGAAGCTCGATTGTTCGGCATTAATGGCGACAATAATAAGGCTGGTGTTTTTGCTAAGAAATTAATGGCAGATTTTTTACCGATTGGCATTATGGCAAGCATTTGATTTGCTACTGAATTTCTTAAGTTTGGATCAAATATCTTCGCTAGCATTGGTTGTTGCTCAAAATCTTCCTTATCTTCTTGCTCTGTTTTTGTTGCTATCATCGCCAATTCATTATCACTCAATAATTTACCTCCAATTCCAGACCCAGACTCTGCTTTACCATTTTCTAGACTATCTGCCGTTGCTGTCATCTGTGCGCCAACTAGACCTTCATAGTTATTATTTCCTGGCGCATCAATGCCAACATCTGGAATATTAAATATGTAGCTCATTCCCCATTGAACCACTTGACTTATCAAGTTTTCTGAAAGATTTGCTATCTGTTTAATACCAGGTAGGTTAAGTATGAAGCTTGTCAAAGGTTCTGTAATTTTAGATACTAAATCTCCGGCTACGTCAATTACAGCTCCTATAGAATTATTCCAAAAGTTAGCTACTGCGGCTAATACTTGCCATGCTGGATTTTTGGTAAATGCTGTATAATCCTGGACAACTTTCTTTTCAGGACAAACGAGTTCGCCCGGATCTAATGTGACAACCTTCTCTTTGCCATCAACAGTACATTTAGTTCGTATTCCGCCAGATGCTGATACGCTGTTACCAGATAGTATCGGAAGTATGGATGACGCAAATCCGCCAGTTTGTATTTCACTATATAATGGTGATGATTCAGCTCCGTCAAATAGGCCCGTTGCAAGCTCTAAATAGCGTATATCCTTTAAATCTCCAGCCTTCATCATATCATTTACTACAACTGGACTAATACCTTCATCGTAAGCAAAAGAAGCATAGGTTTGCGCAACTTGAGCTCTACCTGTAACTTCAAGCACGCCTGAATCTACAGCTCCTATAGCGCTAGCTATCATATCGATTCCACCAATAACACCTGATGCTAATGCGAATTTTTTAACTAGTTTATTATTGATGATTTTAGAAATAGTGTCTTTACCATCTTTTATATCAGAAGAGAAATGCTCAAAACCTTCTTTTTGGGATTTAGCGGACTCATAATCTAATTTTGCTTTAGCATCGTTAGGGTCTTTTTCAGAAGCTTTTCTTTTTTCCTCTAGATTAT
>JANDWE010000131.1 GCA_024330325.1 Candidatus Nanosynbacter colneyensis
TGGCAGAACGCCTACTCATGAAGAGGCAATTTTCGTATTGCATGCGACGATTTTTATATGGAATATTGATACTGGGGCGACGAGATGACTAAAGATAAGTCAGACTTTCTTTACGCGTCATTTAGTGGCCCGAATGCCGACAACGGCGAGATAAACATTGCAAAAGCAGGTCAAATACTACTTGCTCTGAACAGGTGGCAAAGACACTATAAAAAAGACTACAAGCAAAATAAAGTAAACTTTAACCTAAAACTGCGCGCGGTAAAGAAAAACTGCACAGAACTACAGATTGTACTCGATATACTAGATAAGGCAAAACCTGTCATAGATGTCGGGACTGTTGCGGCATTCACTAATCTGCCGGGCGTAAAGGATTTTTTGAAAGAAATAGGTAAAACACTAGGTGCTCAGTTAATGCTGAAGGTTTTCGCCAAAAATAAACACTTGCGTGAGTCCGAGCCTTACCTTCAAAACAACAAGATTGTCGTCAAGGTTACTAACTTCAATAACGAAACTCGCATAGTCCCGAAAGACCAAATTGATTTTTACAGAAAAACAAGCCGCATACTCGATGACATGTATGTCCTTGAGCCAAACAAGGAAGATAGGTTAAAGGTTGGATACTTCACCTCTGATAGTGGTTATGAAGTAACAGGAGAGGTTTTTGTGTCGGATAGGGAGGCATTTTCGAATCCATACCTAGACTCTATTGAGGAGCGCATGGAAGAAGGCTTTGATGATAGTAAAGCTTTTGAGTGTAAAGTAATCGGACAGTTTGTTGACTCGTACTCTCTTGCGCATAAATATAAATTCGCCTTTCAAGCACGTAAACAGCAGGAAGATTATGGAAAGCAAAAGATACTCTGCATAGTTGAGCCAGAGATGATATCAGAAATCTACGAGTTGATGAAGCCCGAGAACAAGGGGAATGTTTGTATAAAAGGCAAAGCCATGCGAGATAAAGAAAGCAGGCTTGATAAGATTAAGATTGAGTGGATCAACAGAGACGAGAACTACAACCCAAATCAAACGGAGTTGTTGTAATCATGAAACTTCACTTTGATTCAAACCTAGACTACCAGCTCGACGCAATCAATGCGATGGTTGATGTTTTTGCTGGGCAGACAAAGAGCGATAGCAGCGTGATTGGAGGACAGGCGGAGCTGGGTCTTGAGGGGCAGCAGCTGAGCCTGGAGGCGACGAGTGCTCGAGGGAATGTTCTATCGCTAACTAAAGAGCGGATCGTGAAAAACACTATGGCGGTGCAAGAACGAAACGATACCATCGATGCAAAAAGCGATGATCTCAACTTCTCCGTCGAAATGGAAACTGGCACCGGCAAGACCTATGTTTACCTGCGGACGATTCATGAGCTACACCAGCATTATGGCTGGAAGAAGTTTATCATCGTAGTGCCCAGCGTAGCGATTCGTGAGGGTGTGCTGAAGAACTTGGCGATTACCAGGGAGCACTTCGCCGATCTCTACAACAAGCCAGAGATGAACTACTACGTTTGGGATAGTAAGAAAACCGGTCAGGCGCGTGAGTTTGCAACGAACGATACCTTGCAGATCATGGTGATTACCATCGATAGCTTCGCTAAGGCGCAGAATGTGATGAATCGGCAGAGTGACTATGGTCGGCCGCTTGATTTCATCAAGGCTACTCGCCCAGTGGTCATTCTCGATGAGCCGCAGAATATGGAGACCGACATACGGCGGAATGCCATTACCAGCCTTAACCCGCTGTGCACGTTGCGCTATAGTGCCACACACAAGCACTTATATAATTTGCTTTATCGGCTGACTCCGGTCGATGCCTATGACAAAGGCTTGGTCAAGAAGATCGAGGTACATAGTGTCCAGAGTGAGGATAATTATAATGATGCGTATATCAATGTATTGTCACTGGAGCGTCAGTCGAAGACTCGCTCATTTGCCAAGATAGAGGTGGATGCGAGTGATGAGTATGGCTTGCAACGCAAGGTCATTAAGGCGTTTCCGGGTGACGATTTGGAGGTAAAAACGGGACGTTCGGTCTATGCCGGCTACTATGTCGAGTCGATCAATCACGGTGATAATTGCGTGGAGTTTAGTAATGGTAAGGTAGTTTACGTTGGTCAGCGCGATGAAAGCTTACATGATGATATTATCAAGCGGCAGATTGAACTGACGATTGATGATCATTTTGATAAACAGCGCCGACTGGGGAATGGTGTCAAGGTGCTGAGCCTATTCTTTATCGATAAAGTGGCAAATTATCGTGAGTATACGGCGAATGGCGCTAAGAAAGGTAAATTTGCCAAGTGGTTTGAAGAAGCCTACGCCAAGGTAGCGTCTAAACCAAAATATGCCGGCGTGATGGAAGGTTTGTTGGCGAGTGAGGTGCATGACGGCTACTTTGCGGCGGACAAGAGTGGTCAGTGGAAAGACTCTCGTGACACTAAGGGCGAGGGCGGTCGTACTAAGGATGATGATACGGCGTATAACTTGATCATGAAAGACAAGGAAAGACTACTGGATACCGGCGAGCCGTTGCGGTTTATCTTTAGCCACTCCGCACTACGTGAGGGCTGGGATAATCCTAATGTGTTCCAAATTTGTACGCTTAACGAAACGTCGAGCCAAATGAAAAAGCGCCAAGAAATCGGACGAGGACTGCGTCTGCCGGTTAATATCGATGGGCAACGAGTGTATGATGATAGCGTCAATATACTGACAGTAGTGGCCAACGAAAGTTATGCAGAGTTTAGTCGTAAGCTCCAGACGGAAATTGAGGAAGAAACGGGCATTCACTTTGGTGGGCGAATCAAGAATCGTGATAATCGGCAAGTCGTCAGCTTTCAGAAATCACGGGCGCTTGATCCGGCTTTCAAGGAATTATGGGATAAAATTAAACATAAAACGACCTACCGGGTGGCAATTGATACAGAGAAGTTAGCAGCGGAGTCGGCTAATGAATTAGCACAGATCACTATTAGCAAACCGCACATTGCTGATGCTAAAACACTGATTGACTCGATGAATAATGACAGCGGTTTTATGGTGCGCGAGACCGGCTTTAACGCCTATGCGGCACGCCAAACTGAAGTTAAGATACCGAATTTATTAGCGGATATTCAGCGTCAGACACAAATGACCCGCCGGGTGATATTTGATGTGCTTGATCAGGCGGGGATGTTTGAGCAGATTGCTATTAATCCACAGCAGGTTATTGATGAGACGGCTCGGGCGATTAATCGTGTGAAGCGGCGCTTAGCAGTTGACGGTGTTAAATATCACAGAACGGGTGAGCATTATGACATGACGTTGTTTGAGAATGATGAACTGCAGACATACCTGTATGATGCAGCGATGAAGAGCGGGGCAATTGCAGTGGGTGACCAGGCAAAAACCATCTACGATTACGTGGCGGTTGACTCAGAAGTTGAACGAGAATTCATGCAATCGTTGGAGGACAATACCGACGTTCAGTTTTATATTAAGCTACCAAGTTGGTTTAAGATTGATACGCCAGTCGGCAAGTATAATCCAGATTGGGCGGTGGCGTTTGATGGCGATAGACGGATTTACTTTGTGGCGGAGACCAAGGGATCGGACGATATTCATGATAATCACTTGAGTACTAATGAACGGGGTAAAATTACTGCGGCCCGCCGGCATTTTGCAGAAATTAATGTACCATATGCGGCGCCGGTGCGGAGTTTGCGGCAGGCGTTGACTATGGTCGGAGATGGTAATTGTGACACCTGATACACACGCAAATTATTATGTTCGCCCGTTGTTGGCTACTGGGTGCTTACAAATGCTTTTGGAGCAGAGTAAAGATGCTAAGGAGAATGCATGAACAAGCCAAACAAAACTATTACCGTCGCTCGCGCCATCATCCGTATAGGTGATGCCGCCAGAAATGCTAATGATTATAGTTTGCTGGGCGCGCTGCATGAAATGGTGGAGCAATTGTCACAGCATGGTGTTAACGACACTGACGTCGATATGGATTTGCTGCTGGAATATGTCGAGGCAGCGGATGGTTGTGACTATTGTCGTGTTGGTAATGGTAAGGATAGTGTTGACGAATTGACAACAAAAATCAATCAGCAGTTAGCGCGTCGCGGCCAGGCGCAGGTGGAGGCGAGCGATCAGTCGGTGCTGAAATTTGAGCCGCTGGTTCATCTGGTAACGGCGGCGTATGCCAAGAATGAAAATGGTGTGACATCGGGCTTGTCGATAGCGCTGGTCGTCAATCAGGATGGTTCGGTGGATCTGCCGCGCGAGCATTTTTTGAATGCAGAACTACTCGATTATTTCGATGAAAATCGGCCAGTTAATTGGCGTTCGGTCGAGCGTGATTTGCCGTCAAAGTTGCACGGCTATCATTTGGTAGCAGGTTCGGTAGAAGTGCAGGAGATTTTGCCACGGGAGTTGGAGGCGATGTCGTTTTAAGGGTAATGATTATTGAATTATGAAAATCTCCGTACACATTAAACCAAACTCTCGCCATCGTGAGGAAGTTGTGAAAAATAATGACGACACATTGACGGTTTATGTCAAAGCTCCAGCAATTGAAGGTCGAGCCAACGCGGCGGCTATTAAATTATTGGCAAAACATTTTAAGGTCGCATCGTCCAAAGTTAAATTAGTGCACGGCGCAACTTCAAAATATAAGATATTTGAGATTGATTAAGTTTACGGATAAACGGCGCCCGGTGTCATATCGCCGATTAAATTTTGTACCGTTACGAATGAATATCCCTGTTGTTTGAGTGAGTCAAGAATGCAAGGAACGGCATTTACGGATGTCTGATGAATATCGTGCATTAAAATCACAGCTCCGTTGCGAGCGCCAGCGACAGCCCTTGAACAGACGATTTCACTATTACGATCAGCCCAGTCGCGCGTATCGACAGACCAAACAACTGCCGACATTCCACGTTGACGGAATTGCTCCAAAACCGCCCGATTAAACGCGCCGTATGGTGGACGTATGATGTTAGGCTTGGTGCCGACGGCTTGTTTTATGGCGTTATTCGTCTGGTCAATTTCACTAGCGAGTTGCTCTGCTGAAACCTTATTTAACTCTGGATGCGACCAAGAATGATTGCCTAATTGATGTCCGCGCGACTGCATACGACGTAACATGTTGGCGCGTGCTGAAACTTTGCTGCCGATTAGGAAAAATGTCGCCTTGGCGTCGTACTTATCCAATATATCCAACAGTTTTTCGGTGTATGGCCCGGGTCCGTCATCAAAAGTTAAGGCAATTGTTTTATTTGCGACGGTAGGTGTTGGAACTGCGGGCGCTGGTTTTGGTTTTTCTGCAGGTTTGGGGATGTTGGCGAATTTTCTCGCTGTTGGGTTTTGTAGATATTTAGAGACGGAGGAAATTGGCACGGTAATTGTCAATTCGCCGTAAGATGATGGCAGTAGCGACGCCTGACCGAGCGGCCAAGCCAATGCATTGCCGTCGTTGGTGATAATGAAGTTAGACAAAGCTTCTTTATTTATGATTTCGTTCAGGTCAATTTCTGGCTGTTGGCGTTGTTTGATGATTTGAGAAATATTATCTTTGGCAGCGGATATGATTGCTTCGGCGGCCTCGTCAGACTGTTCCGTAAAATCAGCTAAGCCGACAATTTCGCCAGATTTTTTGTCGAAAGTCCAAAATTGCGTCATTGATGCTGGATGTGCGCCGTTCATATCCTGCTTAATATTGACGACAATCGACAGCGCTTCTGAAGTGTTGTGTGTGACTTGATAGCCAATAGTTTCGGTCATTGGTTTATCAAAAACTGTCGCCAGTAAAACCGTATTTTGAAAATCGCGATCAATTTTATCAATCGACTCGCTAATTAAGCGATTAATTTTTTCATTTTCCGTGATCGGATATTCAATTGAAACTTTTTCCCGTTTGTTATCTCTGGTGACAAATTTTGAGCGAATGCCAGAATATTTCGAATCGGCAAAATAATACTTTTCGTCAGATGGCGCAGTCGTTTGTCGCGAGTGTGACTGATTGAGGAAATATATTCCAAATAGCCCCGCCGAAAATAGCAAAATCAAAAATGGTATGATAATAAATAGTTTTTTCGATTTTGGTTTTGCTTTTTTTCTCTGAATGCGCATATTATAAGTATAGCACTAGTATTTTGGTTTTGTTATCATTGATGATAAGTAGAAACTAGCTTGATCAAAAATTACAACAGAGAGGAATTTGCGGAGTGGAACTTGAGCTAATTATAAAAGTCGATAAACTCGTTAAAACTTATGATGGAAATAACGTGGTCGACGGCGTGTCGTTTGAAGTTAAAAAGGGCGAAATATTTGGGATTCTTGGTCCTAACGGTGCAGGAAAGACTACTACGTTGGAAATGTTGGAAGCGCTCAGACCAATTGATGGCGGCGTGGCTACAATTGACGGCATAGATGTCGCTAAGAAGCCTAAGGACATTAAGAATATAATTGGCATTCAGCTTCAGTCGACAGCTTTTTATGACAAACTGACTTTGCGTGAACAATTGAAAATGTTTGGTAGTTTATATGGTCGGACAGTTGATACCGAGGCGCTGCTTGCTAAGGTTCAGTTGACGGAAAAGGCTAAGAATTACGTCGAGCAGCTTTCTGGTGGTCAAAAACAGCGTTTTGCGATTGCTTCGACATTGGTAAATAATCCAAAAGTGTTGTTTTTGGACGAGCCGACAACAGGACTTGATCCGCAGGCGCGCCGAAATTTATGGGACTTGATTAAGGAAATTCGCGACGAGGGAATTACGATTCTTTTGACGACGCATTATATGGACGAGGCGGAATTATTGTGTGATCGTCTGGCTATTATGGATAGCGGTAAGATTATTACAATTGATACGCCGCACAATCTCATCCAGCAATTATTGGCGCGCGGTTTTAAGAAGGAACAAGTTGTCGAGCAGGCCAACTTAGAGGACGTGTTTATTGATTTAACAGGAAAGGCAATTCGGGATTAACATGAAAAAATATTGGATTGGAATATTCGGGCAAGTTCGCGCTCAACAAAAGCGTTTCGCTCGGGATAAAATGGCGCTATTTTTCACCTTTCTTTTTCCGCTGATTTTTCTATTAGTGTTCGGGTCGGTTTTTAGTAATGATTCGACCAGTTTTAATATTGCAATTGTCAATAATTCGCAGACGGAATTTGCCAAAAGTTTCGTTAAAAATGCCAAAGAAAATTCGAAGGATTCGATTCTCAAAATTAAAGACGTTAAAGATATGAATGACGCGCGCGAAAAAATGAAGCGGTCGGAGCTTAACGGTATTATTGAACTTCCGAGTGATTTTGGTGCGATAAAAAATAATGGCAATCATCCTATTCCAACAGGCACGATGAACGTTCTTTACGCCAAAGGTTCTGAGCAGGCGGGTAATACACTAGTGGCGGTGATGAATCAAATTACTAATAGTATCAATAGCCGGATGGGTCAACCTGAAGCTCCGCTTAAAGCTGTTGGTAAGGCGGTTGGTGATGAACAATTAAAGTCGTTTGACTACATATTTACGGGGCTATTAACTTTCAGCTTGATAAGTATGGGTATTTTTGGCCTAGCTAATCAAATGCCGGCTGAAAAGAAGCGTGGCTCGTACCGACGCTTACGTGCAGCGCCGTTTACTTCTGGTCAGTTGATTATCTCTACAGCAATTCACTATACGATTATTTCCTTGCTTAGCTTGATCATGATGGTTGTCGCTGGCGCTTTGATATTTCACTTTAATATGCGAGGCGATTGGGCGTTGTTTGTGGTTATATCTATATTATCGGCATTCATGATGGTGGGAATGGGGCTATTGATTGCTGGCTGGTCGAAAAACGAAGATCAGTCTTCTGCATTAAGCAATTTGATTTCTTTTCCAATGATGTTTCTGTCTGGTACATTTATCCCGCTTTATCTATTTCCAGAATGGTTGCGAAGCGTTGCTCAATTTGTTCCCATAACTCCAATCACGGATGGTTTTCGACTAATTATGACCGAGCACGCAAGTTTTATGGAGGTCTTGCCACAATTTGGAATTATTGCAGCCTGGACTTTCGTAATTTACCTTGTGGCTATTAAATTATTTAGGTGGGAATAATATAATATCAATGAAAATAGCCCGCCGAACGAGCTCAAGCTGAATGCGGATCTTTCAATCCGAGAAACAAGTAACTGCCTCCATATACAGTAGTTCCTCTCAAGCCTACTCAAAGAGAAGGTGATTTTCACCCTCTGCAGCTCTGAGTAAAAGCTATATATTGTTATATAGCACACTAAAATAAAAAATATCAACTTACTCGTATGGTTGCTAACCATATGTCGATTGCAGTATAAAAACTCTCGGGGTTACTTCGAAATATCTTACGTCGTAGTTGTGATAAAATACGCTCATGTAAGGAATGTGGCCGGTAGACGCGCAGGCATCGCAGTGGTACCATGGTTGTTGTGCTTGACTTGCCATCCCAGCAAGCCATAGGTAACGTTGGTGTAAGCCCAATATCTATTGATGGGTCGACATCGTACGCAAATTCATCAATAAACACGCGTAGTATCACATGTCTCTCATATTGTTGGCGGCGAATTTTGAGGATGTGTTCGGGGATCTGCAGGTCTTGCCAGTCAAAAACACCAATTAGCAATTGACTGGTAATGCCGATGTGCTGCAGTTCTTGTTTCAAGAGTACGCATTTTTGGTAACACGACCACACTTCATCACTGCCACTTGTTCCGTAGGGTAAGTCGCGAATCTTTTCAAATACTTTAATTGCTTTTTTGACTCTCATGATAGGTAGAAAATGGGACTACGTCTATGATATCACCGGAATGATCGCTCACTAGTGTATAATATAGCACATGAAGTGGCTTAATGATATAATAAATAC
>JANDWE010000061.1 GCA_024330325.1 Candidatus Nanosynbacter colneyensis
ATAAATCCATAATTAGTTTTGCAAATAACAGATAAAAATGTATAATAATAATATCATTAAACAAGGAGAAAATAACAATGAATAAATTAAAATTAATCTTGGCGGGACTACTGGTAGTACCAACTGTTGCTTTGGCTGTAGCTCCAGCTGCAAGCGCTGATGGAAACTTTACCCTAGATGGCGGCGTTAAGAGCGCGCAAGGAACGGGAGTTGATCAGGTGTCTACAGATCCTGAATCTTTAGTTAAGCAGTTTGTGAACATATTCTTGTTTGCTGTTGGTGCATTGAGCGTTATTATGCTTATCTGGGGTGGTATCCGATACACTACTTCAGCTGGTGATAGCAATAAGGTTCAGGCAGCCAAGAACACAGTTTTGTACGCAATTGTCGGTTTGGTGGTTGCAATTTTGGCATACGCAATCGTCAATATGGTCATCGATAAGTTTAAGGGTTAATCTACCCTACCGGTAAAAAAGAGCCTCGCTGATGAGGTTCTTTTTTTGTGGCTAAAAAAATACCGCCAACTTGTGACGGTATTTTCTGTAAAATGGTTTTTTATAGAACTTGAATCTTCTTTGCTCTTTCTTGCTTTATCTTTTCGAAAGTAATTGTCAAAACGCCATCTTTTAATTCTGCCTTAACGCCTTCTTCATTTACAGCGGTTGGCAATGCTAATGTACGGCTGAATTCTCCCCAGTAGCACTCTTGGATGTGCCATTGGCGAACATCCGCTTCGTCACCACTAGACAGTGTGCCGCTAATTGTTAAGATGCCGTCAGAAATGCTTACGTCTAGGTCGTTTCGATCTACGCCGGCAGTACGAGCTTTAATAACTAGGTTATTTTCTGTTTCAAAAACGTCAACAGCCAATTGACCCATTGCGTCATCAGCCTCGTCTTCCCAGTTGTCATCAGATCGTGTTGCTGGTGTACTGTTGTTTCTGCTATTATCGTCGTTAAAACCAGGAAGCAGATCGTCGTTATCATCATCAATAAACGCCGCAGCCAATTCCTGTTCTGTTAGTAATGTATCATCTTGCTTTCGGGCCATAATTTCCTCCACTTTTATAATAGGCTCATTGACAAAGTCTTTATTAGTATAACTGTAATGTGCGTTATAATCAACAGAGAAAGGCTTAAAACGTAAAAATTACAATGTTTGACATGCTATTATCAATCATCGCTCCTCACCACTGTTATAAGTGTGGTAAAACGGGTGATATTTTATGCTTAGATTGTAAAAAATACATCACAAGTCGGAAGTATGATATGTGTGTATTATGTGGTGATTTATTGGAGAATGGCAACTTATGTAAAAAGCATAATCTTCCCTGTGATATGATCTGGTGTTTTTCGCGGCGCACAGGTGTTGTCGCAAAGATTATTGATGATTATAAATTCAATCGCGTTCAGGCGGCGGCTGATTTACTGAGCGAATTCTTAGACGAAGCTCTGCCTGAATTGTCGTCAGAAACGGTAATTGTTCCAATTCCTACAATTTCTAAGAATATTCGGCGTCGTGGATTTGATCATATCCGAAAAATTGCTATTAAATTATCTCGACGTAGAAAAATAGAGTGCCGTTCCCTGCTCCGACGCAGAAATAACGTCACTCAGCATTTTACGAAGTCTTCCGCCCAGAGAAAACGTCAAGCAAAGGAGTTTTTTGAAATTGCGGGTAAAGTTGATAAAAATAAGCGATATATCATTATTGACGATATCTTTACGACTGGCTCAACTGTGTTGGCGGCGGCGGAATGTTTGAAGAAAAATGGTGCCAAACACGTGGAAATTGCGGTTATTGCCAGGCACGGGCGCCCGAAGCTATGAGTGATGATAATGACTGCCGCGATGGATTTCTTGGGCGCGATACAATTGCTCAGCTAAAATAAGACGAACTAATTGGTGCGGAAACACTAAGTTCGATAACGACCAGACGATGTTGGATTTTTGGCGCAAGTCGCTGGTAACTCCGTAAGCGCCACCGATGATGAAGACAATGTGCTTGTTGGTATGTTCAGTTATTAGGTCAGATAATTCCGGTGATGATAGGTTTTTACCGCGCTCATCGAGCAAAATAACGAAGTCATCTGAATTAAGGCGTGAAAAAATACGCTCAGACTCTTCCTGGCGCGCCCTGTCGCCTTCAAAGCTTGAATGCGGTAGAATAATCATTTCCGTAGAAAAAGGTGCTCGTAGACGCTCTAAAAAACGAGAAACGCCTGGTTGAACCCAGGCTTCATTCTTTTTTCCGATTGTTATAATGGTGATCTTCATAATGTCTATGGCGGAGAGAGAGGGATTCGAACCCTCGATGAGTTGCCCCATACCGCTTTTCGAGAGCGGCCAGTTCAACCACTCCTGCACCTCTCCGTATCTAACTAATTCGGGAAATTATTTTTTATCAGTTTTCTTTGAATCTTTGGCAATTGTGGTGCCGATAGCGATCCAGATAATACTCAATAGT
>JANDWE010000041.1 GCA_024330325.1 Candidatus Nanosynbacter colneyensis
TCGCTGGACTAAGCCCTTCAATCGAATCAACATCAGGCTTATCCATCGTCCCCAAAAATTGACGCGCATATGAATTAAGACTCTCCATATAACGGCGCTGACCCTCGGCATAAATTGTGTCAAATGCCAAACTGGATTTCCCAGATCCACTAAGACCTGTAATCACCACCAGTTGATCTCGCGGAATCTCAATATCTACATTTTTCAGATTGTGCTCACGAGCACCTTTAACACGAATTACCTCTGTCATAACCGCTATATTATACAGGTTTTTAACTATTTTTTCCAGTCCAACCGTCGGCATAAATCAGAATTAAAACACATTACGCTTATGATTGCAAGTCAATATCTTATTTGCTACAGTTAGATCTATGAGAAAGCTGGGCATTTACTTAATTATAATCATCGGAGCGATACTACTCGCGCCTTTTGTGATCGACCAGCTATTTTTCTTCTTTTTCCTAGGAAAAATCCCCTTCACAAATATTCATTTGCCAGCAATTTTAATGGTTGTTTTTTGGACGGTTATCATACCATTGAGCATCATCCTCAGAAAATCACTTTCTGTCCTGTTTTGGAAGTCCATTGACATTGCCAGCGAAATCGCGCAACGACGAATCAACAGAAAAATCCGTTATTTTACACCAAACCAAAAAAGCGAACTTATTTTATTATCAATTTATCTACTTTCCAATATGAAAAAGAGCGAGCCTTATGATGAGATTGAATCTCAAAAGCTCGCTCCATCTATGAGTTAATTTTTAATCATCCCAAAAACACACCCATTACCCAACCCATCAAACAGACATCCCTATTTACGCAAACCACTATGGTAAAATCAGATTTCAACTATCAATAGAAGGTAGAACCGATTCCAGCCATAACTGCAATTCTTGCAAAATAAACTGTTGTTCATCAGTCGCGCTAGGTGCCAATCGTTGCAGAGATTTCATAAATTGCGGCATTTGCGCCTGTAAATGCCCAGTTCGCCACTCTTCCCATTGTCGCAGCTCATCTTCACTAAGCAAATTAGGGAAACTTCGCGCCTTATAATGCAACAATAGTGGCGACAATCTCTCATCCTGAAAATCCGGATGAAAATCAGCCAATTCGCGCTCGCCAGCATTACGTACGGCTTCAACGCGAACTCGATCGCTATTGTCCAAAAATCCATCATATAATTGCGCTTCCGGGTCGGTCATTTTCTTAAACTCTGGCTTATTCTCGAATATACTACGCAGCCTTTCAGCAAAATCTGGATGAGAAAGTAAAATATCTTGATGCCTCTGCACAGTTTTCGCATCCAGAGAAATCTTCTTCCAGCCATCACCCTGAGTCAACACACCAAGCGGCGAAACTGCCGGGCAGCGATTATATTGTAATTCTTTAACTGGCAATTTAACGAAATCTTCGGCTTGCCTTTCTTCCCATGTTGCAAATATCTTCGCCGACAATTCCTCAACGCTCAGATCAACAAACGGCGTCGGATCATAACGTAAATCATAAACAATCACGCCGCCGTTTCGGCTCGTGGTTAGCGGAAAAGCCACGGTCGTTTTGGCGAATTCTTTATCATAACGACCACTCGCATAAACAAAAGGTTTTTTATCATCGACATTCACCAGTTTCTGTACCAATTTCTTATCGCGCATTTTTAGCAAATAGTCATACATTTGCGGCTGGTTCTGCTTAATCAATTTAGTCACAGCAATCAACGCGGTCACGTCCGCCAGCGCGTCATGGGCGTTTTCATGTTCTATCCCGTTAGCTTTCGTGATGAGCTCCAAGCGGTTGCTCGGCTCACCTTTATCGTCAATTGGCCACTCAATTCCCTCGGGTCGAAGCGCCCTGGTTAAGCGCACCACATCCAACAAATCCCACCTGGATCGACCGTCTTTCCAGGTCCATTCGTATGGATCGTAAAAATTTCGCCAAAACAAATGACGAATAAACTCATCGTCAAAACGGATATTATTAAATCCAACAGCAATCGTATCGGGCGTAAATATTTCCTCGCTTAACATACGCGCAAATTGAGCCTCAGTGTAACCCTCTTCGACAGTTTTTTGCGGCGTTATGCCCGTCACCATCAACGCATCAGGACTCGGCAGCGTATCGTCATTTAGTGTCACGAGAATATTATACGGTTCACCAATAGGCTGCAAATCCATATCGGTTCGCTGACCGGCAAATTGCATAATTCGATCTTGCCTGGGATTAAGACCGCTAGTTTCAAGATCGTAGAAGAAAAATGTTTGCGCCATATTTATATTATATCATCAAGCTCACGCTAATTTACGCAATTAAAAATCTATTGTTCAACCAACGTAAACGGCATAGATTCGCCAATCTGAATCAAGCTTTCACCAATCGCCCCCTGACGCAATAATTCATGAGTAATTCCCATTTTTCGCATAATATCTCGCAAGCGATTAACAGATTCAAACTGATCAAAGTTAGTCCGACGAGCAAACTTTTCAATCTTAGCGCCCGTAACAATAAACTCAATTTTCTCATCTTCATCGTCAGTCTCATTAGATTCAGCGTCAGAAACACGCCTTACAGACCAAGCATCAGAAATGACTTGATCGTCCAACGAAATTGTCGGTAGATCTTCCTCT
The DNA here is from genome assembly GCA_024330325.1 of Candidatus Nanosynbacter colneyensis. Classification (GTDB taxonomy): domain Bacteria; phylum Patescibacteriota; class Saccharimonadia; order Saccharimonadales; family Saccharimonadaceae; genus Nanosynbacter. Next base: position 2,622 of record JANDWE010000041.1, read on the forward strand.
TTTTCATCAACAATCTCAGCTTCACGCTCTCGATACCCAGCAACTTCATCGCGCAACATTCGTAGAAGCTCAGTCACTCCGTCGTGTGTCTGGGAAGAAATCGCCACAACTGGCGCGCCATTAGCTACTTTTTGAAGGGCAGTCGACTGCATAGCAATAATCTCATCATCCAAACCTTCGCATTTGGTCAGTGC
>JANDWE010000125.1 GCA_024330325.1 Candidatus Nanosynbacter colneyensis
CTCGACAAATGACGACGCTGGAATTAAAACGGTCGTCTTGGAGATTTCTGGATCTTTTGCTTATGGAAAATTGCGGTCGGAAAATGGCGTGCATCGTTTGGTGCGATTGAGTCCGTTTAATGCGGACAATTTGCGGCAGACTAGTTTTGCGCTTGTCGAGGTTTTGCCGAAAATTGACGCGCCCGATGAAATATCAATTGACCCGAATGACTTAAGAATTGATGTCTATCGTTCGGGCGGCAAGGGCGGTCAAGGTGTGAATACGACAGATTCGGCGGTTCGAGTGACGCATGAGCCGACAGGGATTACGGTGGCTATTCAGAACGAGCGCTCGCAGATTCAGAATAAAGAAACGGCGTTGAAGATTCTGCGGTCAAAATTGCTCGCGATGAAATTAGAGCAACACGCCGAAACTTTGTCGGATCTCAGGGCTGGCGAATCGGCAAACTGGGGCAGCCAAATTAGAAATTACGTTTTGCATCCGTATACTCTAGTTAAGGATACGCGCACAAAGCACGAAAATCGCAACGCTCAAGGTGTTTTGGACGGCGATATTGACGAATTCATTACGGCGTATTTAGAACAAAATGCTAATTCTAAAAATATTTAGCTTATGGTATAATACTATTAATGATTCTGTTAGATAGGGTAACGAAGAACTACGGAAAAAGTAACAAGCCGGCGTTGAATCGAGCAAGCATTCATGTTGGCGCTGGTGAATTTGTGATTATTGTTGGTACGTCGGGTGCTGGCAAATCGACGCTTTTGAAGCTTTTGACTCGCGAAGAAAAGCCTAGCTCTGGAAAAATTGTGGTTGGCGGAATTGATTATGACAATTTGAAGGACAAGCATATTCCGCTGTTGCGTCGTAAAATTGGCGTGGTTTTTCAGGATTTTAAGTTGCTTCCGAATCGAACGGTGTTTGAAAATGTGGCGTTTGCGCTGGAAATTGCTGGAATGACAAATCGAGAAATTAAGGCGACTGTGCCGAAGGTTATTGAGTTGGTTGGTCTTAAGGGGAAGGAAAAGCATTTTCCTCATCAGCTTTCTGGTGGTGAACGTCAGCGTGTAGCGATCGCGCGGGCGGTGGTGCGTCAGCCGAAGATTTTGATTGCAGATGAGCCGACTGGAAATCTGGACCCGAAGCACAGCTGGGATATTGTTCGCTTGCTAGAAAAGATTAACAAGTATGGCACGACGGTTATTTTGACGACTCACAACGTGGAGATTGTCAACAAATTGAAGCGACGCGTTATTACAATTGATCATGGTAAAATCACCTCCGATCAGGCGAGAGGGAGTTATAAACAGTAATGAAATCATCAAAGTCTAACAAAAATAAAGAAACTATTCGTATACGTCAGCGTCGACGAGGTTGGTTGACGTTTGTCAGAATGTGCCGATATGGTATCAATAACTTTAGCCGTAATGCCTGGCTAACGATTGCCGCAACTGCGGTGATGAGCGTCACGTTGATTATCGTGTTTATAACATTATCAGCGCGCCAGGTTTTGGTTGATACCGTTTCAAACGTTTCCAAACGTGCCGATATGTCAATTTACTTAAAGGGTGACACGCCAGAAAAAACGATTAAAACGATTAAATCTCGGATTGAAAAATTAGATAATGTCGATAGCGTTAAGTATATTTCCGCGGAAGAGGCGCGTGAAAAGCAAGCCGAGCAATATAAGGACAATCCAGACACGCTCGAGGCGATTCGCGAGTCTAGTAATGAGATGTCGGCGACACTTCGTGTTTCCGTGAAGGAACTGAATAACCAGCAATCATTAAATAATTTTGTTAAAACTGATGATTTGTATAAAAAATATAAAGACCCCAACAGGGAGCCGTCATTCTCGGGCGAGCGCCAGCAGGCCATTAAAACAGTTGGTAGTTGGGTGAGATTGGCGAGTATCGGTGGGTCAATCGCTACAGTTGTTTTCGTGGTGATTTCTTCGCTTGTGGTCTTTAACACTATTCGCATGGCAATTTTCAACCGCAAGGACGAGATTGAAATGATGAAGTTGATTGGCGCAGAACGCAGTTTCATCAGAGGTCCGTTTATCGTTGAAGCTATAATGTACGGATTTATCGCGGCAATTATCGCAACAATAGTTGGGTATGGGTTGCTAATTCTTGCACATGATCCGATGGTCAAATACGGAATTCCTATCGATAATCTTTTGAATCATCTAAAAATGTACGGCGTGCTGGTTTTCTTTAGTATGATTCTGGTCGGAGCGGCAATTGGCGTGGCGTCATCTTGGGTGGCAACTCGCAAATATCTTAAGTTGTAAAAGTCCTTGACATACTGATTATGCTTATGCTAACATAGACGTATGAAACTACGGTCCACCACACCAGTTTCGGCATCATTAGTCAGCAGAGCTTCTCTGGTGGCGATGTCTGCATTGCTCGCTGGATCGGGCATTTTTGGCTTGGCATCACACGTATTAGCTCGCGACTATAACGCCGAAATTCAGGCAAAGCAACAAGAAGCAGACAATTATAATTCTGAGGCTTCACGCTTGGGTGAGATGGCTGATAGTTTGCAGGCGGAACTTGATAAGATAAATGGACAAATATCAGCTATTCAAGCGCAGATTTCTGATAGCCAAAAGAAGATTAATAGCCTTAATGACCAGATAAAAAAGAACGAAGAGCTAATTAAGCACAATCGTAAAGCGATGGGGCGAATTTTGGCAGATTTGTATGTTGATGATCAGATTTCGCCGCTGGAGATGCTTGCTAGTTCAAAAAATATTAGCGATTACATTGACAAGCAAGAACAGCGTAATTCTTTGAAAACTTCGTTGAATGATAAGATCAAAGAAATTAAGTCTTTGCAGAAAAAGCTGGAAGAGAATAAGAAGTCTGTCGAGAATACGCTTCGTGACCAAGAATTGCAGCGCAATGCGATGGCAGCTAAACAGTCTGAGAAGGCAAAATTGATTACTGACACGAAGAATGACCAAAATAACTATGCGGCTCTGGCTCAGAAACGTAATTCTGAGGTAGCGAAGCTCCGAGAAGAGCAGGCTGCGGCCAACCGACGAGCTCTTGGTGGCAGTAATGTCTCCATTCCAGGCGGCGTACCTGGCGGCGGCGGTTATCCTGGCGCCTGGGCGAGCGCTCCACTTGATGCTTATATCGATCCATGGGGACTATACACGCGTGAATGTGTGAGCTACGTGGCTTGGAAAATTCATAGCACTGGACGATATGTTCCACATTTTGGTGGCGCAGGTAACGCGAATCAGTGGCCGTCAACTGCAGCGCGCTATGGTATTTCTAGCGGTTCAACACCAAAAGCTGGTGCAGCAGCCGTGATGAATATTGGATATTACGGACACGTTATGTATGTTGAATCTGTCAATGTCGACGGAACTATTACTGTTAGCGATTACAACTTTGCCTGGGATGGTTTATATAGGCATTACACACGTTCGGCTTCAGGATTGACATACGTTTACTTCTAATCAGTATAAAGTGATATACAAACAAAAAACGCTCGTGTTAAACGGGCGTTTTGTAGTATAATAAGCATATGGTTACGGGAGAAAAAAGACAGCAATTAAGTTGGTTTTTGACGCTTGTTATTGTGGCTATTGTTAGTTTTGTGGCGGGAGCTCGCTCAGATGCGCTGTTTGCTAATGTGTCGTCGGTATTTGGCGTTAGAACTTCAAATAAGACGATTGACTTATCTAGCGTTCAGAAAACATATCAAGAACTGATTGCTAATTATGACGGAAAATTGGATACTCAAAAGTTAATTTATGGCGCCAATCGCGGGCTAGTTGAAGCGGCTGGCGATCCTCATACGGCGTATATGGATCCTGACGAGACGAAGGAGTTTGACAAGTCATTAAGTGGTCAAATTGGTGGTGGAATTGGTGCGGAGATTGGTCTTAGAAATAATAAGCCGACTATCATAAAACCTCTGGAAAACAGTCCAGCTCAGAAGGCGGGAATTAAGGCTGGCGAGGCGATTGTTAAGGTGAATGACGAGGCTTCTTCTGACTGGTCAGTGGAAAAAGTTGTGAGTAAAATTCGCGGAGAAGTTGGGACGTCCGTTAAATTGACATTATTAAGTGACGGTCAAACGCGTGAGGTGTCGGTTGTGCGTCAGAATATAGTTTCTCCGGCAGTAGAGTCGGAAATTGATGGAGAAATTGGTATTTTGAAAGTTAATCGATTTGGTGACGATACGGTAAGCTTGTCCAGAAAATACGCTTCGGAATTTGTTGAAAAAGGCGTTAAGAAGGTGATTTTGGATCTGCGAAACAACCCGGGCGGGACGGTTGGGGCTGCTCAGGGGCTATTAGGCATCTGGCTGGACAATCAAATAGCTATGACCGAGCGACGAGGTTCTGAAATTGTTAAAACGTTGCGTACAACTGGAACGCCAATTCTGGGCAATATAAAGACGGTGGTGCTTATTAATGGTAACAGTGCTAGCGCTAGCGAAATTACAGCTGGGGCGCTTCGTGAATACGGAAAAGCTACGCTGGTTGGACAGAAGAGTTACGGCAAGGGAAGCGTGCAGATTGTGCTTGGATTACCTGGCGGGTCGCAAATGAAAGTTACTGAAGCCAGATGGTATACGCCAAAGGGCAAAAATATAGATAAAACTGGTATAGAACCTGATGTAAAAGTTGATCTTTCGTCGGACGATGTCAATAATAACATAGATCCGCAGATGGATAAGGCGAAGTCGTTATAAAGCTTGTGTTTTTGGGCTGGACAACATAAAATGGAGATAGTATGAACGGACAAAAAAAGAAGATTTTACTAGTTGAGGATGATATGGCTCTGTCTGCGGTTTATAGGTCGCGACTAGAGATTGAAGGGTTTGATGTTAGAGAAGCCAACAATGGAGAAGACGCTCTGTCTGCCACTGTTGAATACCGTCCAGATTTGATTCTTTTGGATGTGATGATGCCAAAGATTAGTGGCTTTGATGTCCTGGATATTCTTCGCAATACGCCAGAAACTGCTAACGTGAGGATTATTATGCTGACGGCGCTTAGTCAGCCAAAGGATAAGGAACGTGCTGAGAGCTTGGGTGTTGATGATTATTTGGTGAAATCTCAGGTTGTAATTGGCGACGTTGTGGCTCGTGTAAAGCATCATTTGGGTATGCAATAGAGAAGTAAATCGAGCGAAAAGTCAGCCTCTTGGGGGTTGACTTTTTGTTTGTTTTTTGGTATAATATCTCAGCATATGGTAGAGAAAAAACCAATACAAAATCCAGAAAAAAAGACAGAATTATCAGAAGATTGTATAGTTGAAGTTTATCCTATAGATAAAGACGCCACGCTACCGAGATTAAAGGTTATGCGTAGTCCTAGAGGGGAAAATAGTGCTAGGTGGCTGGATAACGGTTGGTTTCCTGGAAATATTTTGTATGTATGCCATGTCAATTCTGAAGAAGGTATTGACGATAACGCTCTACTGGTACAGACGCACAAACTTTTTAGAAAGACGAACGGAGAATATACTACTGCTACTAAGAACATACTCTTGAGCGAAATACAGGGATTAAATGATAACTTTAATGTTGAGCGACTGTATAGAAAAACTCCTGAGGAAATGGTTACTGAAGGAATTAAGTCAGTTGAATCAATTTTGAGTCAGAGAAAGTCTATTAGTGATTGGAATAGTCTGTCGACTGCGGAAACGGGGCTAGATGAAAGTGATAACCCAGAGCTAAATCGTTTTAACGAGAGAGTGCTAGAACTGACGAAGCCTCTAGAGACTGATGTAGACGGCATGCCTTTTGAGAACGAATCTGTGCGAGTGAACTACGATCATCTATATGATCCGAATTATGTGCCGTCAAATAATGTAGAGGACGCTGCCGTTAGAAACCCAAAAGGAGTTCCTGTATCTGAGAATAGCTTTAATGCTGCGAAAGAGGCTATTGATAATCTAGCTATGAATCCATCGTTAATGCAAATAATTAATCCCGAGAGGTCGCTTGACTCTAAAGCGATCATAAATAACATTAGAGCTAGTCACCTTACGCGTTACCGCTTGTTTGAATATTTAACCTCCAGTCTTGATAGGCTGGCGACCGTTAATCCAGGCGCTTTGGCAGACAGAGTTCTTCGTAACTCAGAGGGTAATCTAAAAGCTCCTAACGGAGGTAATTATTGTGTGGGTAAAATGCGCAGTCGTGAATATACTATAGTACTGGCAATTGCTATGATGGATGGCTCATTTAATGTGGACATACAAGACAAAACGGTTA
>JANDWE010000055.1 GCA_024330325.1 Candidatus Nanosynbacter colneyensis
TTGTTATATTATTGTCTATGACTATTCACGAGGCTATGCACGCTTTTATGGGATATGCATTGGGCGATAATACCGCAAAAGAAGAGGGAAGATTGACACTTAATCCCATAAGACATATCGATCCGGTGATGACTATTTTGCTTCCTTTGATTATGGTGATACTGCATGCTCCAGTTTTCGGAGGAGCTAAACCTGTTCCATTTAATCCAAATAGAGTCCGTTTTGGCGATTGGGGGGCGGCTCTTGTTGCTCTTTCTGGCCCAATTACTAATTTAGTAATCGCCTTTATTGCGTTTGGTGTCGGAGTGTTTAGTGGCGTTATTAATAATGCTGGGGCAGTACAGCCTACGATATTTGGACTGATTATTTCTACTGCTGTATCGGTGAATCTGGGTTTTTTTGTTTTTAATATGCTACCAATTCCGCCTCTGGACGGATCTAGAATACTATACGCCGTAGCGCCAAATAGCGCCAGGGGTGTTATGCAAAAAATTGAGCAGAACGGCATTCTTTTAGTGATGATTATAGTTGTGTTGTTTTCTGATGTAATTGGGCAGGTTATGTCGGACTGTATTCGGGCAATTTTGCGTGTATTTATGAACATATTTGGTGTATAATAGGGGTATACCCTGGATTTATCCGTGGGCGCGTATGATTTTCCTAACATCATATGATAGGGAGCTTTAATGATTTATTGTCGTGGCAATAAGTTGCGAGCACCCACCTTGCATTTATGCGGGGAATATCTAGCGCCCACAGACAAGTCTAGGGTTTAGTGCTATAATATATCATGTAGTCTGTTAGGTAATCGCTTAAGTTATACTTAAGAGGAAAGTCCGGGCAGCGAAGGATACGACAGTCGTTAACGGCGACCGGAGGCAACTCTAGGGAAAGTGCCACAGAAACGAAACTACCTTCGTATTTTATATACGAGGGAAAAGGTGAAACGAGTGGGGTAAGAGCCCACAGTCGTTTATGGCGACATAGACGAGAGGTAAACCCTGTCGGCTGCAAGGAGATTTGCAAATAGGATTATCCGTCCGCAGATCGATAACCGCTTGATTTGTTTGGCAACAAGCAAACTAGATAGATGATTGCCCTAGACAGAACCCGGCTTATAGGCAGACTATGAATAAAACACCCTGCACAATGTCAGGGTGTTTTATATTGGTAGATTTGTCCTACTATAGACTTGCTTTTACTATTTCAGCGAAAGCTTTTGGCTCGTTAACTGCCAATTCTGCTAATATTTTTCTATCAATCTCAATATTTTTAGATTTCATAGAAGCTATAAGTTTGCCGTAAGTTGTGCCTTCTTGTCGAGCAGCTGCATTGATTCGGGTAATCCATAGACCGCGTAGATCGCGCTTCTTGTTTCGGCGATCGCGGTAGGCGTACTGTAGAGCTCTAATAACACCTTGTTTTGCAAGACGAAAACTTCTGGTGCGATTATGCTGCATTCCCTCAGCTGCTTTTAAGATTTTTTTATGCTTAGCGCGTGCGGCAACTCCTCGTTTTACTCGCATAACTATACTCCCATTGCTCGACGGGCGTTCTTAGCCATCGAACCAGTTACTGTTGCTGTTGTGTTGATTGCGCGCTTACGACTTTTTGACTTTTTAGCCAACAAGTGGCCGCCAAATGCGCGCTGGCGGGTCAATTTTCCGGTGCTGGTCAGCTTGATACGCTTCGCAGTGCCTTTGTGGGTCTTTAGCTTTGGCATTATTTACTCCTTATTACTACGCTCAGATTGCGACCAGCCATCTGAGGTTTTTGCTCTAATATTGCGTCCTCACTAAGGTGTTCCATGATTTTGTCGATCAATTCGTAGCCGATCTCTTTATGGGCCATTTCACGACCTTTATAGACCACTTGTATACGAACCTTATGTCCGCCCTCTAAAAATTTACGGATCTTCTTCAGCTTGACTTCTAGGTCTCCAGCTCCTATCTTTAGACCAAAGCGCATCTGCTTTAGGTCTCCAGATTTGGCTTGGCGCCGATTCTTCTGTTGATCCTTCATTTTTTGGTACTGGTACTTACCCCAGTCAATGATTTTAGCAACTGGCGGATTGGCTCCTGGCGATATTTCAACTAAGTCAAGATTCATGTCGTTGGCTTTACTTAAAGCCTCCTTAAGAGACATGATTCCGAGCTGCTCGCCATCAGGACCAATTATCCGCAGTTCTCTTGCACGGATTGCTCCGTTGATACGGATTGATTTATTAATCTCTGGCTCTCCTTTTTGAAGCAATTTTAGATTAACTCAGTTGCTATTGTAACAGAGATGTTTGTTATTTTCAAGGATAATAATTAACCTATGTTAATCTGTCTATATTGTAGGCTTTCTGCTATATGTGGAATTTCTATGGATGTGGATCCTTCTAAATCTGCGATAGTGCGAGAAACTTTTATAACTTTAAAATAGCTGCGAGTGCTTAAATCTAGTTTTCTGGCTGCGTTCGTCAAGAAGGTTTTTGCAGATTCTGAGATTGATGTAATTTTATCAACGTTACTATTTGGAATGTCAGTGT
>JANDWE010000126.1 GCA_024330325.1 Candidatus Nanosynbacter colneyensis
ATTAGCAACAGATCTGGCAAAAGCTGGATGTGTAATCGTGAGTGGGTTGGCGCTAGGCGTGGACTGCATCGCCCAAAAAGCTGCTATTGAAGCTGGCGGAACGGTCGTGGCGGTCGTCCCAAATGAGCTTCCTGATATTTCACCGCGGACCAATTATCAACTAGCCATGAGCATCATCGAGCGGGGTGGCGCGGTCGTTTCAGAATGGATGAAGGGCGATAATAAAATAGTTAATCGTTGGAGTTTTTTGGAGCGCAATCGTTTGGTTAGTGGACTAGCTGACGGAATTATTATCACCGAAGCCGCCGAGCGAAGCGGCACACTGAACACCGCCTCTCACGCATTAAATCAGGGAAGAGATTTGTTTGTAATTCCCGGGAACATAACCAGCCCACTGTCGGCGGGTTGCAATACTTTATTAAAACAAGGGGCGTATTTGGTGACAGACGCCGACGATGTTTTATCAATCATCGCGCCAGAAAAATTGCAAAAAGACAGCGGCCAAGAATTAGCAGCCAGCGCAACAATTGAAGAAGCTATTATCATAAAACTCATCTCAGAAGGAATGCGTGACGGCGACGAAATTCAACAAAAATCCGGCCTATCCGCGTCAGACTTCGCCACGGCGTTAACTATGCTGGAAATCAACGGAGTGATTAAGCCTCTTGGGGCGAACAACTGGACGTTACGATAATATTGCTATTTTGACAAATTGATGTTATTATGCGGACTATGAAAAAATCCCGAGAAACATCTCCTGCCGTCCGTAAAGTCGCTAAGGACGTTCTTACTGTTCCTAATTTAATAAGCGTAGCTGGCGCCGCTTTGGCGATACACGGATCCAAGGAAATCAATACAGCTAAAGGACTGACGGAATGCGCGGTCGGGCGATTAGCTGATGTCTTGGACGGCAAAGTAGCACGCATGACAGGGCAGACCAGCAACACTGGCGCGGCATTAGACGCCACAACAGATAAAATAGTTATGGCAAAAATCCTCTATGAACTACATAAAAAGAAAATGGCCCCAGGGGAAGTCCTTGTCATTGTTGCGCTACTAAACTCGATAAACGCTGCAGCTACAGGAATTGCTAATTTGCGCAGCGATGAGAAAGCCGAAACTCGACCAACTAAATCAGGGAAGGTGGGGCTAGCTATGGAAACGGCAGCCTTAGTCGCTTATGCCGCCGCCGAGCTAGTCGACAAACAAACCGACAGTCCAAAGCCTGCCGAGATTCTACGCAAACTAGGAGCTGCAGCATTCGCCGCCTCGCTTCCGTTTGCCGTACACGCAACACACACCTATATAAAGCGAGCAATTAACGGCGACGTGAAAAAAGAAAAACCACGCCAAATAATAGACGCCAATCGCAGCTTCAGGTCAATGGAAATGCTCCGTCGCCTCAGTGGTCGCTCGTAATAATTCACTTTGCGGTTGTAGCCAGATAGTGATTTGTTATAATATAAAGTTATGAAAAATCTCGTTATCGTCGAGTCACCAGCCAAAGCTAAAACCATCGAGAAATATCTCGGCAAGGATTTTCACGTCCTGTCCAGCGTGGGACATATTCGCTCGATTGTTAAAAAGACGAAGGACGGAACGCCGCCGATTGACGTGGCTAACGATTTTTTCGCAATCTATGAAGTTGATCCTGAAAAAAAGAAAGTTATCACCGAGCTAAAGAAAAATGTCAAGGCAGTCGGCAAGGAAAATGTTTGGCTCGCAACCGATGAAGACCGCGAAGGAGAGGCTATTGCTTGGCATTTGTGCAAGGTGCTGGATCTTCCTATTGAGACGACTAAGCGAATCGTCTTTCATGAGATCACCAAAGACGCTATAACCAATGCAATTAAGAATCCGCGAACCGTGGATATGAATTTGGTTCAGGCACAACAAGCCAGGCAAATTCTTGACCGGCTGGTTGGTTTTGAGCTCAGCCCAGTCGTCTGGCAGAAAGTTCCGGGCGGCAAGTCGGCTGGTCGCGTTCAGAGCCCAGCGGTGCGATTACTCGTTGAGCGCGAACGAGAAATTATGAAGTTTGAGGGCAATTCTCAGTTCAAAGTTACCGCCATTTTTATTCACGACAATCAAGAATTTAAGGCCGAGCTTAATCAAAAATTCGATACAGAAGAAGCGGCGAGCGAGTTCTTGAATAGTCTGAAACCCGCCGAATTTATTGTTAGCGATATCTCAAAAACTCCAGGAACGCGCAATCCAGCGGCGCCTTTTACCACGTCAACCTTGCAGCAGGAGGCCAACTCTAAGCTTGGTTTCAGCTCCAAAGCAACCATGGCTTCGGCGCAAAAATTGTACCAAGATGGAAAAATCACTTATATGCGTACTGACTCGGTGAATTTGAGCGGTCAAGCCATCGCGGCGGCTACTGATTTTATCAAGCGTCTTTACGGTCCAGATTACTCAACGGTTCGTAAATTTAAGACCAAATCCGCGTCCGCCCAAGAGGCTCACGAAGCCATTCGCCCGACGGACATCACTCTGGAAACCGCGTCTAATAATAGCTATGACCAGAAATTATACGACCTGATTCGACGCCGAACTTTAGCGTCACAAATGTCGCCAGCGAAGCTAGAAAAGACAACTATTACAATTGACATCAAGGGTGAAAATTTACCAAAAAGCAAAAAGCCCGCTCAGTTTGAAGCAAAGGGTGAAGTCATTACGTTTGACGGATTTTTGCGCGTTTACGGTGGCAATAAAGATGAGCTTCTACCGAAGTTACAATCTGGCGATGAAGTCAATTCTCACGACATTACGGCTCGTCAAACATTCACTAGACCGCCAGCTCGCTACACCGAAGGTTCGCTAGTTAAGAAGTTGGAGGAGCTTGGAATTGGACGTCCGTCAACTTACGCTACGATTATTGACACTATTCAGACTCGTGGCTACGTTGAAAAGGGTGACAGCGAAGGTCAACCGCGTGATGTAATTGTTCTGAACTATAACGGCGAGGAAGTCAGTCGAAATGTTGTTCAAGAAAAGACTGGCTCAACTCGCGGCAAGCTTATTCCAACGCCAAGCGGCGAACTGATTGCCGATTTCCTGACGGACCACTTTACGCAAATTGTCGATTACGATTTTACCGCCAATGTTGAGACGGAATTTGACAAAATTGCTGGCGCCAATCTGGAAAAAAGCGCAATGCTGCACGGATTTTACACGCCTTTCCATAAATTGATCGAGCAATCTGGCGGGATCGACCGAAGTAAAGTCGGCGCTAATCGCGAAGTGGGAATTGACCCGAAGACAAATAAACCGATTATTGCGCGATTTGGGCGGTTTGGTCCAATGTTGCAGCTTGGCGAAACTGACGGCGACGAAAAGCCGCGTTTTGCGCCGCTACCAAAGGG
>JANDWE010000083.1 GCA_024330325.1 Candidatus Nanosynbacter colneyensis
GTTTATGGCAGAGCAGAATAATATTTATCCGGGATATGATTTTTCTTCACACGTTGGTTATGGAGTGGCGAAGCACCGAGCGGCTATTGATAATCTGGGCGTAACTCCGCTGCATCGGCTGAGTTTTGCGCCGTTGGCTAAATATGCTGGTGTTGAGTCGAATTCGCAAAATGCATCTGACGACGGAAAATCTAAAAACCAGCAAAAAGACACGACGCGTCAAATTGGCGATAAGGGTGAGCAAGCGGCGGCGGATTGGTTGGCGGGCGATGGTCATGAGATTATAGAACGGAATTGGCGGACGCGGTATTGTGAAATTGATATTGTTAGTAAAAAAGATAATGTTTTATATTTTACAGAGGTTAAATATCGGAAAAATGATAATTTCGGCGATGGCTTGGCGGCAATTACAAATAAAAAACAGCATCAAATACGTTTTTCCGCAGAGATGTTCATGGCTAAAAATGCGCAATATGAAGGCTGCGATATGCAAATGCTGGCAATTTCTGTTGATGGAAATCCGCCTGTGGTTGAAGAGTGTGTAGCACTAGATTAGGGCATAAAAAATAGCCCCAGTTGGGACTTAATAACTTCAAGGGAAATGGCAAACAGCTACTAAAATTACCGCGAAAATGTTCACAGCTTGCCACTTTTCCTGAAGGATTACTTCTCGTTATCCTAACTTAGAGGAATAAGAGCCGCCATCCATAGTAGAGCAGATCTTGCATCTTACGGTGCTCATAACGTGAGATGTACCCCATAGAATCTAGGGCAAACTGAATGGAATTCGAGGCAATACTCCGTAATTCCTCCACTTTCTGGTGGTATCCGGTGGCGTTTGCTAACCATGGAATTGCCATACTTAGAAAGATCGAACAGTCTACGATATTGTGCAGATTAGGAGTTCTTGCACGACGCGGCAGCGTGTCCGCTGCTGCGCCGATCGTGAAGATCGCACCACTGATGCGGTCTAGTGTAATAAGTCTGAGACTATCTTGCTCAATCCTTGGCATATGTTCCAGATCGTCTATGATTGCTGTGGCCTCTTTGAGAAGATCAAAACACTCCTCGTAGAGCTTGGCCTCATATAGGCGTCCCTCTTTCTCGAAGAGCACTCCTTGTACGTATTTGCCGTCGTTCTCTTCGCGGAAAATCATGGTTCCTTTCCTATCTTCTCGCCCCCATGGAGGTTAAGTGGCTTTACCACAAGACGAGATTTCATTCCTCTTTGAAATTTTAAAAAAGGAATAGAAACTCGCCTTGTGCGTAGCTGTTTGTCAAAGTACGCTTTTGGACAAAACATTTGTTCTGTCAACAAAAGCTAATTCATTTATACCACTAATAGAATAAAATGTCAATAGATTTTGTCAAAAATGTGGCATAATATATCACAGTGTTGTTTGCAAAGCAGAGAGCACGTCCGCCTTATCTCGCTCAATCAACTCGACGCGTGCTGATATTTCGGTAATTCCTAATTTTATCGTTCTGGCGAGGGCTGGAATGTCCATCATCGGCTCAAAGAATTGTCGGAAATCGTCAAGTTCATTAGGCGTTAGTAACGCCGTAGCTGCATAGCGAATGAAGTCATCATAGCTTTTATCTTCGCCAAACGTACCTTCGACCCACGCCCAGTTCTCCTTTAGCCAATTCCAAGCAATCTGGCGGCTTTCTCTGGTCCGAATTAAATACACGAACCAACGGCTGGCGTCTTGTGGGCGGATAATATTGGAATCTTTAATGTTGGCAAGGATTTTTTCTGCCGTTTCGGGGTTTTTGGTGGAAGTTAGTCCAATTGCAATATCATTCTGCAGGTCATTTGACGGCGTGTTTTTATATGTGGCAAAGAGATTTTCAATCATCTCTGGTGTCTCAAAATGCCTCACGTTTGCGCTGATAATTAAAGCTCGAATTTCTGTCGGCAAGTCTTCCAGTTTATTGTTGTCAAATCGAGTTTTCGCCTCATTCAAAACTTCTTTATCTTCGCTATACATCATTAATCCCAGAGCCGTGGTGCGTCGTTCGCGGTCGTCGTCTGATTCGCCAGCTTTTTCATCCCAACCTAATTCCTCGAATGTGGCGCGTGCAAATTCTCCAGAAATTTTCTTTAATGAATCTCGGGCAGTGTCATTGTCATCTACGAACTTCCGCAGCTCCGACAATGCACTGGCTGCCATGCCGAATACTTTTTCGTTGGTTTCGGTTTTTAGCGACAATGCTAATGGAAGTAGTGACGCCGAGTTTTCAAATCCAGCGCGGGCAAGTATTGTCGCGTCCTGTAAGATACAAATCTTATCCAGGGTCGGCAATTTCGTAATGTTTTTCAATAAATATTCGCGAGAGGATTCGTCATATTTGGTGACGAAGTGGGCGCTTAAGCCGCAGTTTAATTGCAATGGCTTTTCAATGGAAATGGTGGTTTCTTTTTGATTTAATATTTTTACGTCAAGTGGCTGGTTTGCGAATAACGGAATTGGCCATAACACATCGGATGGTTGGTGTTCGCCGATGAAGAATCGTTCCTGACTTAAAGTCGCCGCGTCGTGACTGTTTGAAACTGATACGACAGGAAGGCCGGGTTGGGAAATCCAAGTGTTCATTAGATTGACGATTGGCTGACCGCTCGCTGACTCCAATTCTTGCCATAAATCATTTCCGACGGTGTTTTTATACGCGAATTT
>JANDWE010000070.1 GCA_024330325.1 Candidatus Nanosynbacter colneyensis
ACTAACGCTTTGTCAATATTTACATAAGTAGTTTTTATTGTGAATAAAATATTGCATTTTACTGACGCGTTAGCTATACTAATAAAGTCAGTTACTGACGGCACCTGTTGGAGCTTTAGAGATTATGAGTTCCACCACAAAAAATTCTCGTTTTCTGCGAGATTCGAGAAGAAAAATAGCCCATCACACAGGGGGCTATTTTTTATTATAGAGTCATTCTAAAACTCTCTTAACAGATTATCTATCCTAAGCTGAGATTCTTGTGTTAGTTCATTTTGCAAACCAATCCAGGCGTTAATAGCCACAGTAAATTTATCCCTGGCTATAGTAAACTGGTCGCCATCTTTCTTCTCGTTAGCCGACTTCAAATCACGCACAGCCAATAAAATAGCATCTATCCTCTTCATCGCTAACTTACGTAAGTCAACCTCGTCTTCTCTGGATTCCAACCTCTTCTTTGCACTAGTCCATATTTTCTCCATAGTAATAAAGTCATTTTGCCTGGTGTTCGATAACTCATCTGACACCGCACGTATTTCACCGCTCAACTCCTTATCAAATTCCATAAAGCTGACAATCTTCTCTATACTCTGTATAGTTCGGTTCATCTTCTCTACTGATTTATTACATTCTTCTGAATACTTTTTAAATCTAGCATTAATGTTCTTCTGCCAAGATATAAAAAATACCACATCGCAGCTTTGGCGTTTATTTTTTAAATCAGCCAAATATTCGTTCAATTTTTCAGTAGATAATTTGTCTTTTTGCAAACTAATAAACAGCGAGCTCTCTGCTTCATTAGTGTTTTTTGTTACACTTTGAACATTTTCCCAAGATTTCCAACTCATGAATCCATACGCCAATATCATTATCAGCGTTATACAACTTATGACAATAGCTAATTTAAGTGTATGGTGATTTTTTATCAATTTCATAGCTCTATCCCCAGCGTAGTCGACCACAGTTCACTATCAAGCGGCCAAGGATTAAAAACACACCCCTGTAAATCAATTGACTGCTGCTGCATAACCGCCGCTGGATTATTAGCTCCAGAACAATTCAAATGCCCATGCCCCAACCAATGTCCAACTTCATGATTGATTACCATATGTCGATAATTACGAATATCACCACCCGCCTTATTCCACGCTGTAGTTGCGCCAGACCATCGATTATCATTGATAATGACAGAAGACCCGACTCGACAACTCCAATCCGCGTCACAACCTGACGAAAACGACGACATCAATTCGGCTTGCGACAGAACTAAATTGAAACTTCCACCCTCTTTCACCTCTTTAAAAACAATTCCCATACGCGCCCAACCTCGATTGTCGTTTAAGGTTTCATTTACCTGTTTCGAGAATTTAGACAAGTTTGATCGGACATTACCCTTTGTTGATATTGTGTATGTGACTTCTTTTTTCACCCCAGAATTTGATTTTTTTGACGATTGAGATGCGGAGTGCCAATCTGGAATCTGAATATCTGGCGCTTTAAAGCCTGATAAAGAAGAGGGAGATTTTATTTCAGAGAAAATTTTAGCACTAATCGCCTTCTTCGCATCACTCTTATTCTCATTGGGTGCCGTTATATTAACCGTTGGCGTTAGGGCAACAGCAATCGCCATACCGCCAGTAGCCACCCTGCACACTATACACATACTTATATTCTATCACCCACCAAAACATACCACAAACGTTTTAAGACAAAGAAGAAAGCCACCCTATTAGGATGGCTTTCTTATAATTCGGCACCGTGCTAGTTTCCCACTTTCGCAGTATAATCGCCGCTGGGGAGCTTAACTTCTGTGTTCGGAATGAGAACAGGTGTTTCCTCCTCGCTATGGGCACCGAAGGAGGGGGTTACGACGCTTGGTTCCGTATATACTCCACGGTGGGCCAAACCCCTTTCTTCGATGTCCAACATCAGCACGGAATTGATTTTTAATTGACCGGTACTTTTGAAAAGCACCAATTACTAGTTAAGTCTACCTTATCCGCAATGTTTATGCAAGCATAAACTCCACGGACAAGGACATAAAAAGGCAATGGGACTATTAGTACGCTTTAGCTCCATACATTACTGCACTTCCACCTTGCGCCTATCAAACAGATAGTCTTTCTGTGTCCTCATGGGGAAACCTTATCTTGAGGTTAGTTTCGCGCTTAATATGCTTTCAGCGCTTATCTAGTCCGCACATAGCTACTCGACAATGCAGCAGGTGGCCACAATCGATACACCAGAGGTGCGTCCGCCCCGGTCCTCTCGTACTAGGGGTAGATCCTCTCAAGTTTCCTATCGTCCATACCGGATATAAACCGAACTGTCTCACGACGTTCTGAACCCAGCTCGCGTACCACTTTAATCGGCGAACAGCCGAACCCTTGGAAGGTGCTCCCCCTCCAGGATGTGATGAGCCGACATCGAGGTGCCAAACAGCGCCGTCTATGTGAACTATTGGGCGCTATAAGCCTGTTATCCCCAGGGTAACTTTTATCCGTTTGCGCTGTCGATCCCACATTCATGTACAAATGTACGTACAGCGGATCACTTGCTCCGACTTTCGTCTCTGATTGGAATGTACTCCTCACAGTCAAGCTGGCTTATACGCATACACTATCACTTCGATTTCCATCCGAAGTTAGCCAACCTTTGAACGCCTCCGCTACTCTTTAGGAGGCAACCGCCCCAGTTAAACTACCCACCATACACGGTCCGCTAACCGGATAACGGTCAGCGTGAGAACACAATCACAACAAGGGTGGTATTTCACTTGGTGACTCCACAAATACTGGCGTATCTGCTTCAAAGTCTCCCACCTATGCTACACATGTTGAAACCATATTCAATGTAAAGCTGTAGTAAAGCTCCATGGGGTCTTTTCGTCCTGGTACGGACAGACGGCATCTTTACCGCCAATGCACTTTCACCGAGTCCTTCGCTGAGACAGTGCCCACATGATTACTCCATTCGTGCGGGTCAGAACTTACCTGACAAGGAATTTCGCTACCTTAGGACGGTTATAGTTACCGCCGCCATTGACTAGGGCTTCAGTTCGCACCGTGAAGCGCTCCCCTTAACCTTCCAGCATTGGGCAGGAGTCAGCCCCTATACATCCACTTTCGTGTTAGCAGAGACCTGTGTTTTTGATAAACAGTTCCGTGGGCTCTTTTGCTGCGGCCCCCACATCGTTAGATGCCAGAGGTTCGCGTTCAAAAGAACAATTCGTTTGCTCTATCTCAGAAAATTCGTTTTGTGATTAAAAATGTACTCTTTAACCTAATATTCACTGAGTGAACGCGGCTGATATCCACCGAAGTGGGGGCAGACCTTATCCCGAAGTTACGGTCGCTGTATTGCCGAGTTCCTTAGCGAAGGTTCGCTCGTAAGCCTGAGTCTACTCGACTCGAGCACCTGTGTTGGTTTGCGGTACGGGCGGCTAAGTCCACGCGTACACCTGCTTTTCTAGCCAGGGCTTTCACCAAAATCGCGACTCCGAAGAATCACTTTCACTCCCTTTGCGTTCCCGCTCGGTTGGACGGATAAACCATGAATCCGCTTCGATTACTTCCCCGTGAACAGTGTACAAAAC
>JANDWE010000024.1 GCA_024330325.1 Candidatus Nanosynbacter colneyensis
ATATCACACTTATATTAAAAAGTCAATGGATTTTGTCAAAAATGTGGTATAATATTTTTTCTCAACTCTGTTACGGTTGTAAAAGATTTTTCTACTATTTGTAAGAATCGCTAAATAAATTACTAATCCAGCCTCTGCTTCGCCGCCAGATCAGACCTCATACTTGACGAAATAAGATATTTAATATGTAATAAGAAGTATGAGAGAAATAATGCAGGCGCCTCAGCCAATACTCAGCTACGATAAGCCCATTGAGCTAGACTATTTGGAGTGTATGAAAGATAGGTTGATAGGTGCTTTAGAGGAGCCTGAGATAATTGATACGCTGGGGGCTCTAGCCTTAGGGTTATGTGATACGGCTCAAATGTTGGAGCCTATGGAATATGTTGAAGGCGAAGAGTTGGGCGATAGTCATCCTGATTTAGACTGGACAGATAAAAATATAATACCGCTTATCTGTAGTAATAAGTTTGTTGTTTCTGGAAGGCAGATATCTCCTATGCCAGTGCAGAAAGATAGAATAGAAAAAACTCTTGTCGGAGACATGCGTGTTTTTTTAGATGATATGTATCGTTATTTAGAGGAGGATTACCCGCCCACAAAAATAGAAAGAACAGATGCTGGTGTTGACGGTTTTTGTTATACTAGTATTTGCAAAATGGAAGACGCCTGGACAGGTTCTTATGTGCGTCTTCGCCCTGTTATTAGTGTGGCTCAGAGTGGACTGATATGTGTTGATACTGCCACGTTGGGTCACGAAACGTCTCATGCGTATGATCGTATTGTTAATCCAGTTTCGGAAATAAACCCTACTGAATCCAATCAAATAAAACTTCGTTCTGAATTGCAAGCTTATGCCGTGGGTAAAGTGATTCAGGATTATCTTGCATATAATGATGGAATAGAATTTAGTCACCCTGATGTGCAAGATCGAGTAGAAGAGGTACGAAGAAAAGTTAACGGTCCTCTACGGTCTGAGGGCGCATTTGATGTGAATGATGATTTGATAGAGCAACTAGATAGAGCAGGCCTGAGAGGTATATATTGATAGCGTAGTGGGTCAATATTCTGTTTGCAGAGCCTGATCCGTCGCTGTAACTAATTCCCTTACGATTTCGTCATAGTTTTCATATACGCGGAATCCTGCCGCGTACGGATGGCCGCCGCCACCGAAATATCCAGCTACGGTGTCAGCGATTGGTAAATTACCTCGTAGGCGCGCAGTTAATTTGCCGTCAGGATAAGTTTTAATAACACAGCTAAGCGCCACGCCTTCAACCAGCCTCAATTCATCGCCAATCAACGCTCCAGGGTTATAGGCGTCGCTGTAGGCTTGGATTTCTTCAAATGGCACATGCACCAACGCCAATTGTCCGTCTAATAAATATTCGATTCGCTCGATCAATTTTCCCTTGTACGCCAAAATTTCTGGCGATTTCTTCATAAATTCACGTCGTCGCTCTTCAATTTCCGCATTGGATGCGCCCAGTTCTGTAAGCTCTCCCGCCGTATGAAAAGTCTGAGCCGTAGTGTTTGGCGTAGTAAGCCCCAGGCTATCGCTCATAATAGCTATCAATAAATCTTCGGCCGCCTGAGGATTTATCTTCCAGCCGGAATGCTTGAACAGTTTATACAGCAATTCCCCGGTTGCCACGACGGTTTCTGATAACATAATATGATCAAAGCTGAGCGTCGATTCGGCTGTGTGATGATCGATAACTAGAGTTGGGTGCGTTTCTAAGAAATGTCGCGCTCCAGGAGTTTCTAAGACCTTACTAAGAAGGATATCTGCACTTGTATCGACAACTATCGCGGCGTCGGCTTGAAACGGAAAGTCGTTCTGCACTCGATCCCAACCGCGAATGTAATGAAGATATTTCGGTATATCTACTGGAC
>JANDWE010000053.1 GCA_024330325.1 Candidatus Nanosynbacter colneyensis
GCTAAGAAATATGGCCTTGTTGCTACAGACACAAACGCTTGGTGTCATGCATTTAATGCGGAATGCGGCTATCAAGAAAAGGCAGTTTTTGGTACTGATCCGTGGGAGACTGGCGAGCTGTTCTCGGTACTTGATCCAAAAGGAGAGTATGGCTCTAGAACGTTTGATGTATCAGACTTTCCGTGGCGAAAAACCGAATGGGCGGAAGTTGATTGGGGAAGGCCTGAAATAGATTTTTGGACAAGACCAGGAACTTATTGGCCGTATCGTCGTTCGGGCAATTAAATTGTATAAAATTGATTGTTAGCACTCTTGACATGAGAGTGCTAATTATTTATACTGAGATAGTTGGCACTCGCCACGAAAGAGTGCTAGAATGAATATAAGATATAGACCAGATGTGATCATAACAGAAAGGGGAATCATATGGGTAAAATTATTGGTATTGACCTCGGTACAACCAACAGCGCATTTGCGTATATGTTGGCTGGAAAACCAGAGGTAATTTCTAACGCCGAAGGTAATCGTACTACACCATCTGTGGTTGCGGTTAATAAAAAGGGCGAACGACTTGTCGGTCAAGTTGCTCAGCGTCAGCGTGTAACAAACCCAAAAAACACGATTTACGGTGTTAAGCGTTTGATTGGTCGTAAGTTTGACGACAAGGAAGTGCAAAAAGACTTGGACATCATGCCGTACAAGATTGTTAAAAAAGGTACTGGCGTGGCAGTCGAAATGGGCGATAAGGAATACACGCCAGAAGAAGTTTCAGCAATGATTCTTAGTAAAATTAAGGCTGACGCCGAGGCTTTCTTGGGTGAAAAAGTGACGGAAGCAGTGATTACGGTGCCGGCTTACTTTGACGATTCACAGCGCCAAGCGACTAAGGACGCTGGTAAAATTGCTGGATTGGAAGTTAAGCGTATTATCAATGAGCCAACAGCTGCGGCTTTGGCGTACGGCTTGGAGAAGGGTAAAAACGACGAAACTATTGTAGTGTTCGACCTTGGTGGCGGTACGTTTGACGTGTCTGTGCTGGAGCTGGGTGACGGCGTATTTGAAGTTAAGGCAACTAATGGTGACACACACCTTGGTGGTGAAGATTTCGACAACGCTATTGTTAACTACTTCTTGGATGACTTCAAATCAAAGGAAGGAATTGATCTTCGTAAAGATAATGCAGCGATGCAACGCCTAAAGGACGAGGCTGAAAAGGCGAAGAAAGAATTGTCAACGGTTACGGAATATGAAGTCAATATTCCATTTATTACTGCCGACGCTGATGGTCCAAAACACTTCGAGATGAGTTTGAGTCGCGCTAAGCTGGAGGATTTGGTTAAGGATTTATTGGATCGCTTGGATGGTCCAGTAGAAAAGGCTTTGAAGGACGCCAAGCTTTCTAAGTCCGACATTAACAATGTAGTTATGGTTGGTGGAATGACTCGTATGCCAGCTGTGGTCGAGCGTGTAAAGAATTTCTTTGGAAAAGATCCAATGCAAGGTGTGAACCCGGATGAGGTTGTGGCTGTTGGTGCTGCAATTCAAGGTGGCGTTTTGGCTGGCGACGTTAAGGACGTGTTACTTCTGGACGTGACTCCGCTTTCTCTTGGAATTGAGACGATGGGCGGCGTATCGACGAAGTTGATTGACCGAAATACTACAATTCCAACAAGTAAGAGCGAGGTTTTCTCGACAGCTGCGGATAACCAGCCTCAGGTGGAAATTCACGTTCTTCAAGGTGAGCGCGAGTTTGCTAATGACAATAAGAGTTTGGGTCGTTTTGTGCTTGACGGTATTGCGCCAGCGCCACGCGGCGTGCCTCAAATTGAAGTGACCTTTAACATTGACGCCAACGGCATTCTTAACGTTACAGCCAAAGATAAGGGAACAGGTAAAGAGCAATCAATCACTATCCAAAACTCTGGCAATATGAGCAAGGAAGATATTGAGAAGGCGCAAAAAGAAGCCGAACTTCACGCGGACGAAGATAAGAAGAAGCGCGAAACTGTCGATACAAAGAATCAGCTTGAAAACGCTATTTATCAGGCAAAGAAAATGCCGGACGAATTCAAAGATAAGATTTCTGACGATGATAAGCAAGCGATTGAAAAGGCTGTCGAAGAGGCTGAAAAGCACAAAGATTCTGAAGATAAGGACGAATTGGATGCTGCAATTAAAGCCTTGAACGACGCGATTATGCCAATTGGGGCTAAGATGTATCAACAATCAGCCGACGATAAAAAAGCCGACGAAGCTGGCGACAAAAAGTCTGATAAAGACGAGCCGGTCGAAGGCGAGGTGGTTGACGAGAAATAGCCGGTGCTACTAAACGACTTGAGAGATCTTAGATACTAATATCGTCAGGGGCTACTCTAGTGTGAGCAGCCCCTCTTTAATGAGGATAAACTTATTGACTATTTTTACAAAATATGATATTATATAAACTGCAATGACAAAAGATATAATTGAATCATATTTAGATAAGTCTCGCCTTCAGAAGAGAGTGCCGGAATATATTCGCATTTTTATGGGTGCAGATGCTCTGACTGCAAGTCTTTACGATGATGAAAATTTGGCGTTATATAGACCTCAGAGGGATTTTACAATGATTGAGCCGAGCGAATCTTCCGTATTTTTGCAAAACGAAGAGACTCATAGTACTCCGTCTTTTTATGAAATAGAGAAGTCTGCGGGTACTGAGTTGGTTGGGATGGATGAGTATGGGAGTATTGCTGTAGTATCTGGTGAAAAGAAGAAGATTGCCACTTATGGGTTAGGGGGTTGTACGGCTGTGGCTGTGGTTTCTGAATTTGCCGACGGTACGAAGCGAGGGTATATACAGCACTATTCTCCGTTAGGGGATCAATTGAGCGGTTTAGTTTTACGTAGAGAAATGGGGGGGTAGAACAGCAGTCGCCGGTTAGTTGCAAGATGGTTATTATGACTCCTGGCGAATATCACAAAGATCCTGATGGTAAATGGATAATGACGCCAACATCTCAGGAGCGTGTTGATAACTTGATTGTAGAAAGCGGCATGAAAAATAGGGATAGAGATGTAAAAGTATACCCTTATGGTTTAGATTGTGGCCTAGGTAGTTACGGACAGGGTACTCTCATGATAAAGTTTAATTATGACGGCGAAACAACAATCTACACAGAAATGTTGCCAGTCAAGTTTGATGAGGAGCTGTGAAGCCCGAGTCTGACAAGGACGAATCAGTCGAAGGTGAGGTGGTTGACGAGAAGTAATCGTCGCCCGTAAATATGTAAAATACTGCAGCAGTTTGTAGCCTGCAGTATTTTCTATGTCAGCTTAATTAGCACTCTTGCACTGAGAGTGCTAAACGCGTATAATATATAAGGTA
This sequence comes from Candidatus Nanosynbacter colneyensis, assembly GCA_024330325.1. Classification (GTDB taxonomy): domain Bacteria; phylum Patescibacteriota; class Saccharimonadia; order Saccharimonadales; family Saccharimonadaceae; genus Nanosynbacter. The sequence continues at coordinate 3,368 of JANDWE010000053.1, forward strand.
TGAGCAAGCGTGATTATTATGAAATATTGGGCGTTCCAAAGACTGCTTC
>JANDWE010000121.1 GCA_024330325.1 Candidatus Nanosynbacter colneyensis
GTGCATAGCCATCGTTACTCCATCAGGTGATTACAAAGTTATTCACAATAAGACAGAAGGGTATCTGAACAGGGATAAATTGAAACTTCCGTACAACGGTAGCGCTTACCCAATTGGGGCTGCTTTTGAAGCCTCGGTGAGGGCAAAAACCTGGGATGAAATGACTGATAAAGAAAAGCGTGAATTTGATTCATGGATAATTGTAGAGTTGAAGAAATTTATAGACCGTGAATTGTCAAAATAATAACTATCGCGTAATAGTTGATCTTAACGCTATAGTTCATAATGTTAAGAACATCGAAAAATCATACAATGTTAAGGTAATGGGGTTATAAAGGCTAATGCTTACGGACATGGTGCCGTCCCTGTGGCACGAACCTTTAAATTTAAAAGATCTTATAGATAATGGCATAGACATATCAGTAGGGAGTTTCTTTACCTTAGATTGAATTGTATCTATAGCTAACGGGTGTGATAAGTCGGTGCGAATTCAGGTTAAATTAGAAGTTCAGAGCGGAAGAGATGGGTTTTGCCTTGGTGACGAAGGAGAATTAAAAAGCAGACTTAGATCGGTAAGAGCTATGAAAAACGTACGGAGTTTGTTTTAGAGGTCTACATTTAATGTATAATAGTATAGTAGAGATGTATAAAAACATTATCAAGCCAATATTATTCCTACTAACACCAGACTTTACTCATAAGTTAACTATTTTTTGCGGTCGTTTGGCGCAAGCATTCCCTCCTGTTAGATGGGCTATTCGTAAATTATGGAGCTTCCAGGACAAGTCGTTACAGCAGGAAATTGATGGAGTTGTATTTAATAACCCAATAGGCTTGTCGGCGGGATTTGATAAAAACGTACAACTGTCGCCCTTAATGGAAGACGTTGGATTTGGCTTTGCTTCTGGCGGATCTGTAACTATGGAGCCGAGAAGGGGAAATCTGCGACCGTGGTTTCATCGATTGCCGAACACCAAATCTGTAGTTGTGTACGCTGGTATGCCAAATTATGGATTAGAGAAGATTAGTGACTACATTGAATTAAATAGACCTAAAGTTAAATCAATGCCGACAGTTGTGTCTGTGGCTGTTATTGCTGATAAATCCACGAAAGACGAATTTGGGCCAGTTGTTCCGGAGGAATATATAATTCGGGACGTAAAAAAAGCGGTTAGTTATATCGTAGAGAACAGCTTGGCTAGTGTTATAGAGATTAATATTTCTTGTCCGAATGCTGGCAAGGAGCCGTTTATTTATGCCGATACGCTAGAGTCTTTATTGAGCGAATTGGATTCTGTAGAGAGAAGTGTTCCTTTCTGGGTTAAAATGCCACATTTGTATGATCTGAAGCAATTCGACTCGCTATTAAAGGTTATTGTTGAGCATAATATTCAGGGCGTAACGGTCGCTAATTTAATAAAGAATCGTGAGAAGGTAGATCTTAAAGATCCTTTGACTGATGATATTAGGGGAGGATTAAGCGGCGAACCTACTCGCGCACATAGCTTAGAATTGATTAAGCATACATATAAAAACTATGGAGATAAACTAACTATTATTGGTGTTGGCGGAGTTTTTTCGGCCGAAGATGCATACGCTAAGATTAAGTCAGGCGCTAGTCTAGTTGGGCTTATCACTGGGCTGTTTTTTGAAGGTCCGCAGCTAATTGGGCAAATGAATCGCGATTTGCTTCAGCTGCTAAAAAATGACGGTTTTTCTAGTATTTCTGAGGCGATTGGCGCTGATTTTAATAAAAAGCAAAAAAAGTCGAAAAAACTTTGAAAAAACCCTTGCAAAAGAATCTCAGCTGCTGTATAGTTAATTACTAGTTAAGCGAATGTTCAAACGAACCTCTGGCAATACACTGCAAAAC
>JANDWE010000153.1 GCA_024330325.1 Candidatus Nanosynbacter colneyensis
ATCCGCTATATAAACAAGTTTACGAAATCTGTAAAAGTTGGAGTTTTGACGAAATTGACTCTAATGTTGGGCGACTTGGAAACGTGCCGATCGAGCGACGTTACGTTGAGAGCGAAACTGAAGAATTGGGCAAATCTCTGATTAAAGAGAAAACTCCAGAGGTGTTTACCAAATCTGACGGTGCGTATGTTTTTAAGGGCAGCAAATACGGCGCGTTCGATAACGTGTTTATTGGATCTCATGGCAATGGCCTTTATGGGGCGCATGACATGGGGTTGATTCAGTTGAAGTATAGGGATTACCCGAATTTGGACTTGTCAATTACGGTAAATGGCGAGGAGCAGGCGGCATACTTCCGTGGCGTGATTGCGGCTAGTGAATTGTCGATTCCAGCCTTGAAGGGAAAATTGTTCAATTACGCAACTGGCTTGGTTAAATTGACAACTGGAAAGATGAGTTCGCGAACGGGTGAGGTTGTTACAATTGGCTGGCTGTTTGATGAGTTTAAGAAGGCAATTGAGCAGGCCGGTGGCGAGCCGACTGATGACGTGATAGCTGGCGCACTTCGTTATCAATTCTTGAAAGTGAAGATCGGCGGCGATGTTATATTTGATATTAATGACGCGGTAAGTTTGACCGGTAATACGGGAAGCTACTTGCAGTATGCGCATGCCCGGGCGCGAGGTATTTTAGCAAAATCAGATAAAGAGATTGCTTTTCCGACAGAGTTGTTCGATGAGGATAAAATGCTAGTCAGGAAATTGAGTGAGTACGTGGACGTGGTTGATCGTGCTAAGGAGAGTTTGGAGCCTCATCACATTTGTACATATTTGTTTGAATTGGCTCAAGAATTTAATCGATATTATGAGAAAAATCAGGTTATTGGTAGTGACAAAGAGGCGCATCGTGTAGGAATCGTGGCAATTTACGCCGACATTCTTAAGGCTGGACTGGCTATTTTGGGAATCGTAGCGCCAAATAAGATATAATATTCAATTATAAATAATAAAAGGAGTTTTATAGTTATGAAATCTTCAGAATCAACTAAAGGTTCAAAAGTATCAGCTAAGAAATTAGCTTCGAAGAGTGTAAAAGCCGCGGCGAAAGTTGCCGCTCTTAAGGAGAAGAAAATTGCGGGTACAGTGATAAAAGACACTCGCATGGCTGGATTTGTTAATTTTATTCGCGAACAGGGTGTTGTCGGTATGGCGGTTGGTTTGGCAATCGGTACCGCAGCTGGCGATACGGTTAAAAAGTTGGTGACGGCATTTGTTGACCCGTTAGTGCAGTTGATCGTTGGCTCTCAACAAGGTTTGCAATCAGCTTCATTTACGGTTGAAGTTGCTGGACGTAAAGGTGAGTTTTTATACGGCGCATTTGTTAGTTCGTTAATTACGTTGATAGCCGTTGCATTTGTTGTATATGCAATCATTCACTTCTTGAAACTCGATAAATTAGATAAGAAAAAAGATTAAAACCTTAACTAATAAGCGTGCCTACTGATTCTCCGCGGGTTGCGCGGAGAATATTTCCGTCTGTAAGCAAATCACAAATTACGACTGGAATATGCTCGTCCATTGCTAGTCCAATTGCCGCCTTATCCATAACGGCAATGTTAGGATTTGTTAGGGCTTCTTGGTAAGATAAATGATCAATTTTTACGGCGTCAGGGAATTTCATAGGATCTTTATCGTAAACTCCGTCGACTTTCGTTGTTTTAACCACGGCGTCACACTGCATTTCTAGTGCTAAGTTTAACGCTGCGGTATCAGTAGTCAGGAATGGTCTGCCAGTGCCGCACGCCACGATTACGATGCGATTTTTCTTAATATGGCTAATGGCGCGTCGGAAAGTATAGTGGTCAATAAATTGATTGACTTCAACTGTAGACAATGCGCGAGTTGGCAGTCCCGCGTCATTTAATACGTCAGCTAGAGCAATAGCATTCATAAGTGTAGAAAGCATGCCGATATTATGTGCGGAAACAGGTTGAATTCCGTGACCGATTATTTGATTGCCGCGAACGTAATTGCCACCGCCAACCATAATTACAATTTCAGCCCCGTCGTCCAGCGCTGGTCGAATTTGTTCGGCAATCCAGCGAGCGCGTTTTGGGTCAAAGCCGCTGGCGAATTCGCCTTGAAGTTGTTCACCTGATAATTTGAGTAGGATGCGTTTTGTCATGAGTTTAGTTTAGCACGCCTTATGGAAGTGGTATAATAGAGATATGAAAGCAAGTTTTAAGCCGAAAAAGATTTTGTGGGTGGATTTGGAGATGACTGGACTAAATCCAGTGCGCGATGAGATTTTGGAAGTGGCGGCAATTGCGACGGATTGGAATTTTAAGGAAATTGCGACGTACGAAGGAATTGTGCGCCACGATTCGGAAAAGCTGGCTAAGCTGTTGGACCGAAATGCTGGTTTTTGGAATGAGCATCCGGAAGCGCGACGCGGGCTGGAGGAGCAGAATGAATCGGGCAAGCCTTTGGCGGAAATAGAACGCGAATTGTTGGCGTTTTGTGATGAGCATTTTGCGGGTGAAACGAAGATTTTGTTAGCGGGCAATTCAATCCATCAGGATCGTCGATTTATTGACCAATGGTGGCCGACGTTGTCAAAAAAACTACATTATCGTGTGTTGGATGTGAGTGCATGGAAGGTGGTGTTTGAAGGTAAATACGGTAAGAGATTCGCCAAGCCAGAAGATCATCGAGCACTGGAAGACATCCGCGGCAGTATTATGGAACTTGAATATTATTTGAAAAAGGTAAAGGTATGACACATAAACAATTTGAAGAATTTATCCTGAGTTTGCCGGGCGTATGGCTGGATTATCCATTTGGCGAGGATGTTGCGGTATATAAGTTTGGTAAAGATAATGACGGTGCAGGGAAAATGGTGGCGTTGGTGAGGGAAGGCTCAAAGCCGCTCAGAGTAAGCCTAAAATGCGATCCGTTGTTGGCGCAGAATTTACGAGAAAAATACGAAACGGTTTTACCAGGCTATCACTTGAACAAGAAACATTGGAATACAATTATTTGTTCGGGTCAATTGACTGACGAAGAGGTCTTTGATTTGGCTAGGTTGAGCTATCGATTAGTCTCGGAAGCCTAATCTGCCTTAATAATTTGATTGATCTGCTTCTGAATATTCTCTAAATCGCCAGCAGTTTTTACTAGCCATTCGCGCATCTTTTTTGACTTGGTGGACTTGTATACCTTTTTCATCATGTTGATTGTATCTGTTATTTGCACATTCATCTCATGAGCATAGGTAATATCCAATTGCGTGTTCAGAAGAGCTTCGTCCAATTTTTTCTCTAATTTTTCCGACGGATCTAAGGCGAGGATGTCTTTCTGTTTTTCCTTATAATTGACGCCGGTTGCTTGAAGCGCTTCGCCCATTGAGGTATTCGCAGTGGTCAGCACTGCAACCAGAGAACTATTGGTGGTTTGTAAACTGGTCGAGCGGAATTTATTATTGTATTTTTTGGAAATAGTGAGCAGTTTATTAACGCGCGCCGCAACTTGTGACGGGTTGGCGTTTGGCATGGAATCTTGTGAAAAAACAAATATCGCAATCAGGGTTATCAAGCCGATAAAACTCAAAATAGCGATGATGATTTTGGTTTTTTTATCAAAACCTTCCGCTGGCGGAGGTGTGGCAATTTGATTCAGATAATCGATACCTTGAGGTTGGTTGTTCAAATTGTCAGGATACATATTTCTATTTAACCACAAACAATAACAGAGGTAAAGAGTGATATAATAAAAATATGAATGATGCCAAAGAAGAAGTGCGGGCGCGACTGAACATCGAGGATGTGATTGGTGAGTATATTCAGTTGAAGCGAGCGGGGCGCAACTTGAAGGGTTTAAGTCCGTTTACCGACGAGCGAACCCCAAGCTTTATGGTTAGCCCAGAAAAGCAGATTTGGCACGACTTTTCTTCTGGAAAAGGTGGCGATATTTTTACGTTTGTGATGATGGTGGAAGGAATGGATTTTCGTCAATCGCTGGAACATTTGGCTCGGAAGGCGGGCGTTGATCTGACTTTGTTTTCTAACGGCGACGGACGAACAGCCAAGCGCCGCGCCAGGGCTAGGGAAGCTCTTAAATTAGCAGCTAATTTTTATCAGCAGAATTTGGTAAAAAATTCGACAGCGTTAAATTATGTGGTTAAAAAACGGCGATTAAATCGTCAGACGATTGGTGATTTTTTGATTGGCTATGCGCCGGAGAATGGCGACACGTTGACGAAAGCATTGGAAAAAAGAGGATTTTCTAGGCAAGAATTGGCGGACGCTGGCTTGTCGAATCGGTTTGGTGGCGATTTGTTTCGTGGGCGAATGATGGTGGTGTTGAGTGACGGCAATGGCGAAGTTGTGGGATTTACGGGCAGAATTATTCGTGACGATCCGCGCGCGCCAAAATACTTGAACACGCCGCAAACGCTGTTATTCGATAAATCGCGACATATTTTTGGTTTGCATCAAGCCAAGGAAGCGATTCGAAAAAGCGATGTGGCGGTGATTGTTGAGGGCAATCTGGACGTAATTAGCAGCCATCAAGCGGGCGTCAAAAACGTGGTTGCTACTTCCGGAACGGCGATGACGACGCAACATTTGAAGTCGCTTAGTCGATTGGCGGGGCGGATTCGCTTGGCATTTGATGGCGATCGAGCGGGGGTTAACGCGACGGAGCGTGCTATCAATTTGGCGCAGGAAGTCGGCGTGGAGTTGGAAGTGGTGAGCTTGCCTGATGGCGTCAAAGATCCAGACGAATTGATCCAAAAAGATCCGGCGCTTTGGCAAGCGGCGATTGACCAATCTCAACCAGCGGTGGATTGGGTGATTGCCAGATATGCGGAAATGGAGAATTTGAAGTCGGCGGAAGGCAAACGGCGATTTTCGACTATTGCGTTGAGGATTGTTCGAGGCTTGAAAGATCCGGTGGAACAAGAGCATTATTTGTCAGTGATTTCTGAAAAAACTGGCGCGTCAATCACCGCGCTGAAGGCAAAATTGTCGAATGAAAAAGTCGCTGAACATCAATTGAAAAAGGCGAAAATTGAAAAAGAAAAACCAACTCCGGTTCAGGATGAAACTGAGGATATGCTGGCGGGGCTGGCGGCGAGTGAAAAATCCGTGCGGCGTTGGTTGGCGGCGGTTTCTGGAGAAATGCTGGATGATGACAACGCGCGGCAATTGATTGGTTATATACGAAAAAACCCAGACGTAGACCTGGGTGAAGTTCCCCTGGACTTGCAAAAAATCGAACAGTATGTGAAAATAGTACAGTTGAAAAGTGAAAGTCGTTACGCCAATTGGGAGCAAAAAAGCTTGGACGAAGAGATGGCTCGGCTAGTCAGACAGATAACAATCAAACATCGCGAAAACAAAAAGAATCAATTATTAACGCAGCTTAGAGAGGCCGAGGCGTCGGGTGATGAGGTTTTGTCTCAGAATTTGCGCCAGAGCTTAAATAATCTGATTAAGGAGAAAATGTGAGCGACGATATCACGACGAAGCCAGTAAACTTAAACGAAGATGATGATTTTGATCCAACGCTTATAGACGAAGAAGAATCGGAAGATTTGGATTCGTTGACAACTGGGCAATATTTGGACGACGTGTCGGATGACTCGGTTAGGTTGTATTTGCGTGAAATCGGTAAAATTCCACTACTTAGCGCTGAAGAAGAAATGGACTTGGCGCGCCGAATTGTTGAAGGCGATAAAAAGGCTAAGGATAAGATGGCTGAAGCGAATATGCGCCTAGTGGTGTCGATTGCTAAGCGTTATTCTGGTCGTGGTTTGGACTTTTTGGATCTGATTCAAGAAGGAAATACTGGGCTTTTGCGTGCGGTTGAGAAGTTTGATCCAGATAAGGGATTTAAGTTTTCGACTTATGCGACTTGGTGGATTCGCCAGGCAATTACGCGTGCGATTGCTGATCAAGCGCGAACGATTCGTATTCCAGTTCACATGGTGGAAACGATCAATAAATTGTTGCGTACTCAGCGACGAATGACACAGGAACTGAACCGTGAGCCGACAATTGAAGAATTGTCTAAAGAATTGGACATGGAACCAGAGAAAATTGAATATGTCATTAAGATCAAGCAAGACATTTCTTCTTTGGATGCTGGTGTTGGTCGTGATGGTGAAGATGATGATTCTGTATTGCAAGATTTTATCGTTGACGAAGATACGGTTTCGCCAGAAGATTCCGCTTCAAATCAATTATTAAAAGAGCAAGTTCAGGAAATTCTATCAAGTTTGAGCGATCGCGAGCAGAAAATTGTTCGAATGCGTTTTGGTTTGGATAATGGAAAAAACCACACTTTGGAAGAAGTTGGTCAGGAATTTGCGGTTACGCGTGAGCGAATCCGTCAGATTGAAGCTAAGGCGCTAGCAAAACTTCGCAAACACAAAGATGCGAAAAAGCTTTACGAATATCTGGATTAATTAACACTGTTCGGGCGATTTACAAAAATGGGCGTCGTGAGTTGCGGCGTCTATTTTTTGGTGTAATTGCTCGAGGCTGCCGTCGTTAATGATGAAATAATCAGCAATAGCAATTGGCCCACCTTTTTCCAAATTCTCGATTTCCGACCAGTCGCGCTGATCAACTTCGTGTGGTTGCATTGGGCGCTCTATGCGTTTAGCCATTCGTTGATAACGGAGGTATTTTGGTGTAACAATAGCAATAACGACAACTTGTCCAGGAAATTCGTGCTTAAGGAGCTTATATTCACTCCAAGTGTATAATCCGTCCAAAACGACTTTATTTTGCCCGGCGTTTATCAAGTCGTGGATGTTTTTTATGACGCGCTTGATTACGAAATCTTTGCCTTCGCGACGACGAATTTCTTCGCGAAATTGTTGTTGATTGTCCCAAGTTTTTTCAATTCCAGCCTCGTCCATGGCTTTATAAATAACGCCACCGAAGTAAATTTTTGGAAATCCTTTTTCTGTCAAATATTCGACAGCCGAACTTTTGCCGCTGCCCGCCAATCCAACCAGGGCGATAATTTTTGCATATGGTTGTGTCATGTACTAATTTTAACAATTTGTTGACATTCTTCCAAATAGAGAGTATGTTTGTGATAAGTATTATGGAAACGCTTCATGGACATACTGAAGAGTTACCTCAGGATCCACTTTCTGATTTTAGTATCTGGCGCCGTTTTATAGAATATCGTAAAAAAGTTCAATGGGATAATATATTAGAGCAAGTTGAGGAGCTGGAATCAAAATTTGATCGTAATCCAGACGGCAGTGAGAAATGGGGGAGATTCGTTGATAGTCCAGTTCAGGATCAGTATGGACAGCTGTGGATGATTTGGGAAAATTCCGCCACATCTTCATGTGAGCCAGAGGATCGCTATCAGGTGTATAAGATTTCAGATGGCGAGGTGAGTTTCAAGTATGCCTTCATAAAAGATCTTAAAATTATTCGTTACATAGATAAAAAAACCTCTTATGAGTTTTTTGTTGGTCCTGATGACGAAGGTGCAATGGAGACTATAAATGTGTTCTTTAACGATGATGGAGAAATTGAGTATGTTCATTGTTATAGCTTTCTGAAGGAGCGCAAGATAATGGAGGAGAAGTACAGAATAGCGCGGGAGAAACTTAAACTTGCTGAAGCGGACAGCCGCTTAAATGCTACAATAGAAGTATGAAGCGTCTAGTGGTTATTGATGGAAAGTCGGTGTTTTACCGAGGTTATTATGCTATGCCGGGATTGTCGATGGTTGACGGAACTCCGACTGGTGGTGTGTATGGATTTGTAAGTTTGGCAATTGAGTTAATTAAGAAATTGGAGCCGGATTACGTGGCGGTAGCTTGGGATAAACGAGGCACAAATATTCGCAAACGACGCGAGCTGTATCCAGAATATAAAGCTGGTCGTAAACCTGCACCCGATGATTTTTACCAGCAAATTCCGATTTTACACGAGTTGCTTGATGCGTTTGGCTGGCCGCTTTATGAAATTGATGATTACGAGGCGGACGATATTATGGGTGCGTTTGCCAGACAAGCGGAATCTCGCGGAATTGAAACGTGCTTGATAACGTCGGATTTGGACGCATTGCAATTGATATCACCGATGACCAAGGTTTACGCCATGAAAAACGGTTTAAGGAATATCGAGGAATTTACGGCGGAACATTTTGAAGAAAAATATGGAATTCGGACAGAACAATTCTTAGATTTGAAAGCGCTGAAGGGCGATTCTAGTGACAATTTACCGGGAGTGCCGGGAGTTGGTGAGAAAACGGCGGTGAAATTATTGCAAGAATATGAAACTCTGGACGGAGTTTATGAACATCTGGACGAGCAAAAAGGCGCTTTGCGAACGAAGTTGGAAAATGGTCGCGAGTCGGCATATCTAACCAAGCAAGTGGCGGAAATTTGGACGGACGCGCCGATTGAACTGGACTGGGATGTGGCGGATGTTAATGATTGCGACTTTGCGCGAGTAACGGAAATTCTGCAGAAGTTGGAGTTTAATTCGCTGATTGGACGATTGCCAAAAACAATGCAAATGGCGGAAAATGAGAAAAAAGAAGAACCGAAGTTGAATATTCCACGAATTGAAAAATTGCCCGATATGCCGATGTTTGAGGCGGAAAATATAATATATATCGATTCGTCGGAGCCTGACGTAATTTATATAAGCTCGAATCCTAAGTCAGCGTGGACGGCGAAAATTAGCGAAATTAGTCAATCTATGTGGCAATTACTGGCGCAGGGAACTGTGATCGCGGCGGATGTTAAGCAGTTGTATCACGCGCTGGATAATTATGGTGTGGCGGTGCGTTTTCATGAAGTTTGGGATATTGAGCAGGCAGCGTTTTTGATTGATCCGCTGAAGCGCGATCGTAGTTTGAATGCATTGTCTGGTGATTTTTCTGACGATAATTCCGCGCCTTATCAATTGGCTCGCTTGCATAAAATTTATCGTGAACAAAAAGTTTACATGTCGAACAATTCGCAAATTGCGCGTGTGGCTTACGAGTTTGATTTTCCAGTAATTTGGGCGCTATTCCAGATGGAAAAACGCGGGATGAAGTTGGACGATACACTATTAAAACAGATGGGCGATGAGCTGGCGGCGGAAGTTAGTGAGCTTGAACAACAAATGTATTCCATGGCTGGATACGAGTTTAACGCGTCTAGTCCAGCGCAACTTTCTGAGGTTTTGTTTACCAAATTGCAATTACCAACCGCGGGCATAAAAAAGGGAAAAACTGGATATTCAACAGGTCAAAAAGAGTTGGACAAATTACGTGGACAACATCCGATTATCGAGTTGATTGAGCGATATCGAGAATTGACCAAATTGATCAGCACATACATTGAGGCGTTACCAAAATTGATGGCGACTGATGGGCGAATTCACACCACGTTTAATCAGGATGTAACCAGCACGGGGCGGCTGAGCAGTACAAATCCGAATTTACAGAATATTCCGGTGCGGACTGAATTGGGCAGGAAAATTCGCCAGGCGTTTGTTCCGAGTGATGGCAAAGTTTTTGTCGGCGCGGATTATTCGCAATTTGAGCTAAGGCTGGCGGCTGTGCTGGCGGGCGACGATAAATTGATTGAAGACTTTAATAGCGATGTCGATATTCACGCAAAAACGGCGGCGGAAACATATGGAATATCGATTGACGAAGTGAGCAAATCTCAGCGCAGAGCAGCAAAAGTGATCAATTTTGGTGTACTTTACGGAATGAGCCCGCACGGTTTGGCGGCGGCTACGGGAATGTCATTTACAGATGCGAAAAAGTTTATTGATCATTATTTTGAGGTGCGAAAACCGATTCGTCAGTATTTGGATAAAATTTTAACTCAAGCGCGAGAACAGGGTTTTGTTGAAACGTATTTTGGCAGGCGACGACCAACGCCTGATGTAAAATCGAGCAATTTTATGGTGCGATCTTCGGCAGAAAGAGCTGCGATGAATATGCCAATTCAAGGCACGGAAGCGGATTTGATGAAATTGGCAATGATTCGATTGGAGGATAAATTGTCGGGCTTGGCTGATGCGATTTTACAGGTTCATGATTCGATTTTGGTGGAATGCAAACCTGAAGACGTCCAGAAAGTCAGCGAGATTATGAAAGCGGAAATGGAAGGCGTTTGTCCAGAATTACCGATTAAGTTGAAGGTTGATGTCGGCACGGGCGCAAATTGGGGTGAAGTGTAGAAAATATGGTATAATTACGCCATGAAATACACTCAACGACGAAATTCATTTTCTCGATTTGTACCAATTTTGCTGGTTATTGTTATCACGGTTGTGGCGGTAGCAGCGGTTATTGCGATTGGTCGAGCATTATTTGGCAAAAACGATTCAGGCCAAACAACGGATCAGAATGTTAACGTAGGGCAAGTTGCTTTGTTGTCGACGGACGTGGGAAGTGCGGTTCGATTGACGGTGCGCGGGCCAATTGTAGCGAACGAGAATTTCCGCTCATATAGCATCACTATTTCGCCGGAATCTCGCGAAATGACGACGTACGAGGGATATTTGGATAAGCCGATTGCAGAGAAAAAATTGGACAATAACAGCAAGGCTTATACGGAGCTGGTTTATGCGCTTGATAAGCGAAAAATGATGGAAGGCACGCCGCTAACTGAGCAGCAAAATGATTTGCGGGGAATTTGTGCTAGCGGTAAAATTTACAAATTCGAAACTTTGAAGGACAATTCCGTTGTGAAGAGTTTGTGGACGTCGGATTGTAGCGGTTCTAAGGGTTCGGCGCAAGCTAACGTGAACGAGATTTTGGATATGTTTTTGAAGCAAATTCCTGACGGCAAAAAAATGGCGGCTGGAATTGGTCTAAGTCAAGAAGAAGCTTTGTTTAAGCTGTAGGATTTGCCGAATGCCAGAACTACCCGAAGTTGAGACGGTTCGTCGCGGTTTGGCGGATTTATTGCCAGGTCAAGCTGTTGTACGAGCGACGGTATTTGATTCACCAAAGAGTTTTCCTAATTCACCCACTGACGTTAAGCAATTTTTATATGGTGCGCACGTAACGGCGGTGCGACGTCGCGCAAAAGTGCTGATGATTGATCTTGATACGCGTTATTCGCTGGTGATACATCTTAAGATGACTGGGCAATTGATTTTTCGTGGGGCTAATAGTTTTGCTGGCGGTCATCCGAATGATAGTTTGATTGGTGAATTGCCGGATAAGTCGACGCGTGTACAGATTGACTTTACGGATGGTTCGCGTCTGTTTTTCAATGATCAGCGTAAATTCGGCTGGATGAAATTGATGCCGACCGATGAGATAGAAAATTTGCCATTTATGCAGAAAGTTGGTCCGGAACCGCTCGATAAAAAAACTGAGGCGGGTGACTTTATTAAGCGAATTCGTCGTCGGCAAAATTCGATGATAAAGCCAGCGTTTCTTGATCAGTCGGTGATCGCTGGAGTTGGCAATATTTATGCTGATGAATCTCTGTGGGCTGCGAAAATTCACCCTCAGACGTGCGTTAGGAATGTTAGTGATGACCAATTGGAAGATTTGTTTAACGAACTGCGCCAGATTTTGCAATTGAGCATTGATCAGGGCGGCTCGACGGATAAAAATTACGTTGACGCTGAAGGTAGAAAAGGTAATTATCTGTCGTTTGCGCACGTATTTCGTCGGGAAGGTCAGCCGTGCCATCGGCATCCTGATCAAGAGATTGTGAAGATGAAAGTTTCTGGACGTGGTACGCATATTTGTCCAGTTTGCCAAGTGGAGGCGAAGTGATTTACCTTTTTTACGGCGAAAACGAATTTGAAAAACGGCGAGCAATTGCTAAGCTGATCGGCAGTGAAAAAGTGGCGCGACAGGATGGTGAAGATTTGACGCTGGCTGGAATGCAGGAAATAGCAATTGGGCAGACACTGTTTATGAACTCGTCGGTGTATTTGATTTCAAAACTAGGCGAAAATTCTGAGATTTGGTCGCAACTTCCAGATATGAAGTTTGATGATGATAGGATGATTATTCTGGTGGAAGATAAAATTGATAAGCGAACGAAAACGTATAAGTGGCTGCAGAAAAATGCCAAAGTTCAGGAATTTTCACCGCTTAGTGATCGTCAAAAACCGCAGATTTTAAAGTGGTGTGTGGCGGAAGCAAAGTCTCGTGGGTGTGAATTAACGAATCATCAAGCAGAGATAATTGTTGATCGTTTGGGATTTGATCAGTTGCGACTGAGCAACTTTTTGGATCAATTGGCGCTGACGGAAAAAGTGACAGATGATTTAATTGACAACTTCATACCTCTGGCGAGGACGGAAAATGTGTTTGATTTGTTTATTTCGGCGCTGGCGGGTGATTATGATAAGGTTCACGATATAATTAGCTATTTGGAGTCGGAAAGTGGCGTTGATGGCGCTTACCAGACAATGGGATTGCTTGCCTCGCAGGCGACTAACTTGACAGCGTTGGTTTTAGCTGACGGCGATAGTAGGCTGGTGGCTTCAGATTTTTCGGCTAATCCGTATGTTTTACGAAAAATGGCGTCTTCAGCAAAAGGTGTCGATAAGGAAAAATTGAAGAGGATAAATGACGTGCTACTTCGGGCAGACTTGCAAATGAAAACAACTTCTGTAAACCCGTGGCTGCTTGTGGAGGCGGCGCTGGTTGGAATTGGAAAATAAACTAAGGAATAGGGAGGTTACTGGATTTTATGGATGATATTCGCGTAAAAGAATATATCGCAAATTTAGAAAAAGAGTTTTCTTTGATAGAAAATGGCTTCAAAGAGGAAGAAAAAAGAGCCTTAACAGATTATAGATCTAATGATAAAGAATATGCTAAGAGCTTGGCATTTTCAGCTTATAAATCTGACATATATCAAGTAAGGATGTACGGTGCATTTCTTTTTGGATACTTATCAGAACAAGATGATGTCTTAGTATTTATGCGAGATGAAGTTTCCAAAGATGATAATTGGAGAGTTCAAGAAGTGTTGGCAAAGGCATTTGATGAATTTTGCAAGAAAATAGGATATGAAAAAGCACTCCTGGTAATTGATGAATGGTTAAAAAACAACAATCCTAATACAAGGAGAGCAGTTACAGAGGGACTAAGAATATGGACGAGCAGACCATATTTCAAAGATAATCCGAATGAAGCTATCAGCCGAATTGCTGCATTAAAAGAAGATACGAGTGAATATGTTAGAAAATCGGTAGGGAATGCCTTAAGAGATATTAGTAAAAAATTTCCACGAAAAGAGGACGCATTGAACTCTATTTCGTGAGAAATGAGCTGGCGCTTGTATATAGATTCAATGGCTGCGTCTAGCGGCTTTCGGACATAGGCAGGAAAGAGCGAAGAGAGACGCGTGCTATTCCTTCGCTGCTATTGCAGCTCACCTTCGTGTATCAGTATTTAGACTTTTACTGCGGGCTTACACTCTTGCCCGAAACTCGCAAACATTGTACAATAATACGTAATTACGTGAATACGTATTATTGCAGGAGAGTTTTATATGAATAAGAAAGACGAGAAGAAGCCCTCAGGAGACGTCAGGCGAACGAAGCTGACGCTCTCCGTGACGGCAGAGGATAAGAAGATATTGAAAATCATTGCAATCAAGAGGGAGAAATCTATCTCAGCGATGCTGCGTGAGTGGATTGAGAAAAATGCAAAGGAGGCTGAGGAATAATGGCCAAGAAGGAGATAAAGACCGACCTTTGGGTTGCAAAGCAGCTTGATGAGTGCGGTATTAAGTTTGATGCTCAGGGTAGCAAT